>DATMKC010000435.1:0-4770 GCA_035553555.1 Egibacteraceae bacterium
GACACGCCGCCGACGCGGAACGCGCTGGACTTCCTGGACGCGCCCAACCGGCTCACCGACTTCCTGGAAGGCCGCTTCCTGAAGATGTTCCTGCGCCCCGGGTTCAGCGCCGGGCGCGCGGTCGGCCGCGCGGCCGCGTTCGGCACGGGGCTGTTCATGAAGGCCGCGTCGCGCATCACCGGGGTGGCCGTCCTGGACGACCTGGCCGAGTTCTTCCAGTCCTTCGAGGGCATGTACGAAGGCTTCAAGGCCCGCGCCCAGCAGGTCTACCGGCTGCTGCAGGGCCCGGAGTCGGCGTTCGTGGTGGTCGCCTCGCCGGAGCCGCCGGCCCTGCGCGAGGCGCGCTACTTCCTGCAGCGCCTGGCGCAGGAGGGCATGCCCACGGCCGGGCTCGTGGTCAACCGCGTGTCCATGCCGCCGGCGGCCCTGGAGGTGCTGGACCCCGCCGCGGAGGCGGCGGCCATGGAGCGGCTGCGCGACGGCGACGCGCCGCAGCGGCTGGCCGCGGCGCTGCTGCGCGTGCACCTGGACGGCCGCGACACGGCCCGCCGGGAACAGCGGGCCATCACCGCGGCGCTGCACGGCGTGGACCCGCGCGCCCTGGTGGAGGTGCCGCTGCTGCCCACGGACGTGCACGACGCGGCGACCCTGCTGCTGCTGGGCGACTGGCTGGTGGGCAAGGCCGCGCAGCCCTGATTTGCGCCAGGCGCACGGCCCGGCGGCGCCCGCGCCCCTATCATGACGGCGTCCCCCCGGCACGCCGCACCGGCGTCCCTCTCACCCGGGCGGGACGTCCTCCATGCCCACATCGCTCACGCGCTTCCTCGTCGGCTCGGTGGCGGCCATCGCCGCCGCCGCACTGCTCGTGGCCGTGAGCCTGGGCCCCACCGCCGGGATGGCGGCCACGGTGCTGCAGCGCACGGAGGGCGGGCTGTTCGACTTCCCGCCGCTGCCCCAGGACCTGGGCAGCCCGGACGAGCGCAGCGTGGTGTACGCGCGCGACGGCAGCGTGCTGGCGATCCTGCACGTGGAGAACCGCAAGTCCGTGCCGCTGTCGCAGGTCCCCCTGCACGTCCAGCAGGCGGTCCTGGCCACCGAGGACGCCGACTTCTACGAGCACCAGGGCGTGAACTGGCGCGCGATCCTGCGCGCGGCGCTCGGCAACCTGCGCGCGGGCGAGGTCACCTCCGGCGCGTCCACGATCACCCAGCAGGTGGTCAAGAACGCCGTCACCGGCGGCGAGGTCACCTTGCGGCGCAAGGTGCGGGAGGCCGCCTACGCGGTCGAGCTCGAGAAGCGCATGGACAAGCGCGCGATCCTGGAGCTGTACCTGAACGAGGCGTACTTCGCCAACGGCGTGTACGGCATCGCCACCGCGGCGGAGTACTACTTCGGCAAGGACGTCGGCGACCTGACGGTGGCCGAGGCGGCCCTGCTGGCCGGCATGATCCGCGCGCCGGAGCGCAACGACCCCCGCGACGCGCCGGAGCGCGCGCGGGCCCGTCGCGACATCGTCCTGACGCAGATGGCCGTGGAGGGCTTCATCACGCGGCAGGAGGCGGAGCGCCTGCGGGCCACGCCGATGGAGCTGGACATCCACCCGCTGGAGGACATCCGCAACCCGTTCTTCGTCGACTACGTGCGGCACCTGCTCAAGCAGTCCGACGCCCTGGGGCCGGACGTGCAAGCGCGTGACCGCGCGGTCCTGCGCGGCGGCCTGGCGATCCACACCACCCTGGACCCGCGCCTGCAGGACATCGCCCAGGAGGTCATCGCCGAGGCCCTGGACCGGGGCGAGGACCCGCTCGCGGCGCTCACCGCCGTCGACCCGCGCAGCGGCGAGATCCTCGCGCTGGGCTTCGGGCCCAAGCCCTACGGCAAGGGGCCGGGCCAGACCGAGGTGAACCCGGCGGTGCCGGGGCTCGGCTCCAGCGGCCGCCAGGCCGGCTCGGCGTTCAAGGCGTTCCAGCTCGTGGCGGCCCTGGAGGAGGGCATCTCACCCGGCTTCTCCTTCCAGGCCGGCAGCCGCTACACCTACAAGGACCCCGCGTGCGACGGTCACACGGTGGGCAACTACGCCGACGCGTCGCAGGGCGTGCTGGACATGGCGTCGGCCACCGCGGTGTCCAGCAACACCTACTTCGCGCGGCTGGTGGACCTCACCGGACCCGACAAGCTGGTGGAAGTGGCCAAGCGCATGGGCATCACCAGCGACATCCCCGCGGTGTGCTCGCTGGTCCTGGGCTCCGGCGAGGTCTTCCCGCTGGACATGGCGTCCGCGTTCGGCGTCCTGGCCAACGAGGGCGTGCGCTGCCCGCCGTACGCGATCAGCCGCATCGTCGATCGCACCGGGCGCGTGATCATGCGCGCCCAGCCGGAGTGCGAGCGCGTGGTCGACAAGGGCATCGCGGCGCGCGCCACGTCCCTGCTGCGCGGCCCGATCGAGCGCGGCACCGCCAGCCGCAACGGCCGCATCGGCCGTCCCGCCGCCGGCAAGACCGGCACCTCGCAGGACTACTGGAACGCCTGGTTCACCGGCTTCGTGCCGCAGCTGTCCACCGCGGTCTGGGTGGGCCACGAGCGCAACGTGCCGATGATGGGCCACCCGTCGTGCCCGCGCGGCATGACCGGCGGGTGCGTGCCGACGCAGATCTGGTCGCGCTTCATGCGGCGCGCCCTCGACGTGCTGGACCTGCCGGTGGCGTCGTTCCCCGCGCCGCCGCCCATCCCCACCGCCGCCGTGCCCAGCGTCGTCGGCATGACGGAGGAAGAGGCCACGGAGGTCCTGGAGGACGCCGGCTTCAACGTCGTGCCGGAGACCGTCACCGACCACCGCAAGGCCGGCACGGTGGTGCGGCAGGAGCCCGGCGGCGGCGGACGGGCGCCCAAGGGCGGGCTGATCTCGATCTCCGTCTCCGACGGCGAGGGCACGATGCCGCTCGTCCCGTCGCTGCTCGGCATGACCGAGGAGGAGGCCCGCGCGGCACTGGGGCAGCTCGACGGCGAGGTCGAGGTCGCCGTCGTGCGGGAGCCGGCTGAGGAAGACCGCATCGGCAAGGTGGTCGCGCAGTCGCCGGAGGCCGGCGCCGACGCGACGGACCTGGCCACGATCACCCTGACGATCGGGCGTGCCCGCACCGCCGACGACCCGACGCCCACGCCCACGGGGACACCGTCGGAGACGCCGAGCGCGTCCGCCACGCCGACGCCCACGGAGAGCACGGGCCCGTCGCCCAGCCCCACGGTCACCGAGGAGCCCGAGCCCAGCCCGCGCCCGACGCGCACGCGCCGGCCACGGCCCACCGAGTCCGAGCAGCAATGACCCCGGGCCCGGCATGACGGTCTGGGCGGAGGCGCTCACGGGCCTGGCCGCCGCCGGCGGCCTGGCCCTGGGCTGGGCCAGCCTGGTGGAGCGCCGCTGGTTCGCGTGCCGGCACCACGAGGTGCCCGCCCTGCGCGGCCCGGGGACGCTGCGGATCCTGCACGTGTCGGACCTGCACCTGCTGCCGTGGCAGCGCGACAAGCTCGCCTTCGTGGAGCGCCTCGCCGCGCAGCGGCCGGACCTGGTGGTGGCCACCGGCGACCTGCTGGGCCACCCCGGCGCGATCGAGCCGTGCGTGGCCGCCCTGCGGTCGCTGCGCGGCGACACGCCGGGCATCTTCGTCCTGGGCTCCAACGACTTCTTCGCCCCCGGGCCGCGCAACCCGCTGGCCTACTTCCGGGGGCCGAGCCGGCTGAAGGGCGGCCAGCGGCGCCTGGAGACCGACCGGCTGGTGGCCGGCCTGGTGGAGGCGGGCTGGCAGCTGGTGGACAACCAGCGGGTGACGATCCCGACGGCCAGGGGCGCCGTCGACGTCGCCGGCCTGGGCGACCCGCACATCCGCCGCGACCGTCCGGACGCGCTGGCCGGCCCGCCCGCCGGGTCGGCGGCGCTGCGGCTGGGCGTGGTGCACGCGCCCTACCGGCGCGCCCTGGACGCCCTGACGGCGGCAGGCAGCGAGCTGATCCTGGCCGGTCACACGCACGGCGGCCAGGTGCGGATCCCCGGCGTGGGCGCCCTGGTGACCAACTGCGACCTGCCCACCCGCCAGGCGCGCGGGCTGTCGCGCCACGGTGCGGCGTGGCTGCACGTGTCCGCCGGGCTGGGCACGTCCATGTACGCGCCGGTGCGCTTCTGCTGCAGGCCCGAGGCGAGCCTGCTCACCGTGTCGCAGCGCACGGGCTGAGGGCGCTTTGTCGGCCCTGCGCCGTACCGCTACGCTTGGCCCGCTACACGGGATGTAGCGCAGCTTGGTTAGCGCGCCACGTTCGGGACGTGGAGGCCCCGGGTTCAAATCCCGGCATCCCGACTCATCACATGGATCTCGCCGACTTCCAACGACAGATGCGTACGCTCTACGGAGCGCGTGACCATGCGCGAGGTCTGGCGCGCACGTTCGCGTGGTTCACGGAGGAGTGCGGCGAGCTGTCCCGCGCCCTGTTCCGCGGGACGGCGGAGGAGCAGCGCGCCGAGTTCGCCGACGTGCTCGCATGGCTGGCTTCCCTGGCGGACCAGGCCGGCGTCGACCTGGCCGAGGCCGCGGCCCGCTACGCCGAGGGCTGCCCGCGCTGCGGCGCCGCCCCGTGCGCCTGCGCCCCCGCCCCATGAGCGCCACCACGGACGGTCGGCTGCCCGACGAGGCGTTCCTGGTGCGCCCGCTGCGGCCGGACGAGGCCGACGACGCCCTGCGCCGCTCGGTCGAGTCCTTCGGCGGGCCCGCGCCGCACGGG
>DATMKC010000436.1:0-6736 GCA_035553555.1 Egibacteraceae bacterium
GCCTGCGGCGACACCACCGAGGACGAGCCCACGGGCGAGGGCGAAGAGACCACGGATACCGGCGGCGAAGCCTCCGATGTCCGGGTCGGCATGATCTACGACATCGGCGGGCGCGGCGACCTGTCGTTCAACGACTCGGCCGCGGCGGGCTTGGACCGCGCGAAGGAGGAGTTCGGCGTCGAGGCCAAGGAACTGGAGCCGGACGAGGGCGGTGAGAACCGCGAGGAGCTGCTGCGCCTGCTGTCGGAGGAGCAGTACGACCTGGTGTTCGGGGTCGGCTTCCTGTTCGCCGACGCCATCAAGGCGGCATCGGCGGACTTCCCGGAGGTCAACTACGGGCTGATCGACGGCGGCTTCGAGGGCCTGGAGGAGGGCGGCAACGTCGCCTCCCTGACGTTCGCCGAGCACGAGGGCAGCTTCCTGGTCGGCGCGGCCGCGGCGCTGAAGTCGCAGACGGGCAAGATCGGCTTCATCGGCGGTGTGGAGATCGACCTGATCAAGAAGTTCGAGGCCGGCTACATCGCGGGCGCCAAGCACGTGAACCCCGACATCGAGGTCGACGTCAAGTACATCTCCCAGCCGCCGGACTTCTCCGGCTTCGCCGACCCCGCCAAGGGCAAGGAGATCGCGCTGGGCCAGTACAACGGCGGCGCCGACGTGATCTACCACGCGGCCGGCGGCTCCGGCGCGGGGCTGTTCGAGGCGGCCAAGCAGGTCTCGGAGGAGAGCGGCACCAAGGTCTGGGCGATCGGGGTCGACTCCGACCAGTACCAGACCGCCCCGGAGGAGGTGAAGGAGTACATCCTCACCTCGATGCTCAAGCGCGTCGACGTCGCGGTCTACGAGACCATCAAGGCGTTCGTCGAGGGCGACTTCTCCGGTGGCAGCCAGGCGTTCGGCCTCGCCGAGGACGGCGTCGGCTACTCCACCTCGGGCGGCCACGTCGACGACATCGCCGACCAGCTCGAGGAGTTGAAGCAGCAGATCATCGACGGCGAGATCGAGGTGCCGACGGCGCCCTAGCGCCATCGACGGACGGAAGGCCGGCGCCGTTGCCATGACAGGCGTGACGGATCAGGAGCCAGGCGCGACGCCCGCCATCGAACTCCGGGGAATCGGCAAGCGGTTCCCCGGAGTCGTGGCGAACGACGACGTCAACCTGGCGATCCTGCCCGGAGAGGTGCACGCCATCGTCGGCGAGAACGGCGCCGGCAAGTCCACCCTGATGAAGATCCTCTACGGGATGCAGCGTCCCGACGAGGGCGAGATCCGGGTGGCCGGGGAGCCGGTGGCCTTCCGCTCCCCGAAGGACGCCATCGCCGCGGGCATCGGCATGGTGCACCAGCACTTCATGCTGGCGGGCAACCTCACCGTGCTCGAGAACGTGGTCCTGGGCGCGGAGCCGCGCCGCTTCGGCGCGCTGGACTGGTCGGAGGCGCGCTGGCGCCTGGACGCCATGGCGCGCGCCCACGACACCCCGCTCGACCCCGACCGCACGGTCGACTCCCTGTCGGTGGGCGAGAAGCAGCGGGTGGAGATCCTCAAGGTGCTCTACCGGGGCGCCCGCGTGCTCATCCTGGACGAGCCCACCGGCGTGCTGGTGCCCCAGGAGGTCGACGCGCTGTTCGCGACCCTGCGCGAGCTCAAGGCGCAGGGCGTCACGATCGCCTTCATCTCCCACAAGCTCCACGAGGTGCTGGCCATCGCCGACCGTGTCACCGTCATGCGCGCCGGGCGCACCGTCACCACGGTGGACGCGGGCAGTGTCACCACCGGCGAGCTGGCGGAGCTCATGGTCGGCAGCGAGCTGCCGAGCCCGTCCACGCGCACCACGCACGTCACCGACGTCCCGGAGCTGGAGGTGGCCGGCCTGGGCGCGCGGGGCGAGGGGGACCGCTGGCTGGTCGAGGGCATCGACCTGTCCGTGCGCCGAGGCGAGATCGCCGGCGTCGCGGGCGTGGAGGGCAACGGCCAGGCGGAGCTGGTGGAACTGCTCCTGGGCCTGCGCCACGCCGACGCGGGGACGATCCGCCTGGGCGGCGAGGACGTCACCGCCTGGCCGACGCGCCGCCGGCGCGAGGCCGGGATGGGCTACGTGCCGGAGGACCGCCACGCGCGCGGGCTGCTGTTGTCCGCGCCGCTGTGGGAGAACGTGATGCTGGGCCGCCAGGGCGCCGAGCCGTTCGCGCACCGCGGCATCCTGCGGCCCAAGGCGGCGCGGGAGCGGACCCGGGAGGTCATCGAGCGCTTCGACGTGCGCACGCCGGGCGAGCACGTCGCCGCCCACGCGCTGAGCGGCGGCAACCAGCAGAAGCTCATCATGGGCCGGGAGATCCTGGGCCTGCCGAAGCTGCTGATCGCCGCGCATCCCACCCGTGGTGTCGACGTCGGCGCGCAGGCCGCGATCTGGGAGGAGATCCGCAACGCGCGCGACGCGGGCCTGGCCGTGCTGCTGATCTCCGCCGACCTCGACGAGATCATCGGCCTGTCGGATCGCCTGCACGTGATGTTCCGCGGCCGGCTGGTCGCCGAGCTGGACCCGGACGAGGTCACGCCCGAGGTGCTCGGCTCGTACATGACGGGCGCGCGCGGGCAGGTGGGCGCCGCGTGAGCCGCGCCAGGAGCACCGCCATCGCGGCCCTGCGCTCCGCCGCGCCGGTGCTCGCGGTGCTGTTCGCCCTGGCCGTGTCGAGCCTGGTGCTGCTGCTGATCGGTGAGAGCCCGGTCGGCACGTTCGCGGCGATGCTGCGCTACGCCTCCCGGCTGGACTCGATCGTGTCCATCCTCAACCGCGCCATCCCCCTGTTCCTCGCGGGCCTGGCGGTGGCCGCCGGCTTCCGCATGGGCCTGTTCAACATCGGTGTGGAGGGCCAGTACCGCATCTCCGCGCTGGTGGCGGCCTACCTGGGTGCGATCGTGACGCTGCCCACCGGCGTGCACCTGGTCTTCGTGGCGCTGGTCGGCGCCGTGGTGGGCGGCCTGTGGGCCGGCGTCGCCGCGCTGCTGAAGGTCTACCGCGGCGTGCACGAGGTCATCTCCACGATCATGCTCAACTTCATCGCGACGGGCCTGGCCGCCTACCTGCTGGCCGAGCACTTCCGTGAGCCCGCCGTGCCGGGCGACCTGCAGATCAAGACCGCGGCGCTGCCGGCCTCGGCCATGATGCCGTCGCTCAACTGGCTTCTGGAGGGGCTGGGCCTGGAACTGCGGCGGGGCACGCACCTGCAGGGCTTCCTGCTGGTCGCGGTGCTGATCGGGGCGGCGTTCTGGTTCCTGGTCGCGCGCACCCGCTTCGGCTACGACCTGCGCGCGTCGGGGACCAACCCGCTGGCCGCGCAGGCCAGCGGCGTGGACCAGGGCCGCATGATCCTGAAGGTGATGTTCCTGTCGGGCGCGCTCGCCGGCCTGGTCGGCGTGTCGCAGCTGGTGGGCTTCTTCGGCCGCTACACCATCGACTTCCCCGTCGGGCTGGGCTTCGCCGGCATCGCCGTGGCGCTGCTCGGGCGCAACACCGCCGTGGGCACCGCCCTGGCCGCCCTGCTGTTCGGCTTCCTGGACCGCTCCGCCCAGATCCTGGACCTCGAGGACGTGCCCAAGGAGATCACCACCATCGTCCAGGGCGTCATCATCCTGGCCGTGGTGATCGCCGGGGAGATCGCCCGCCGCGCGGCGCGCACGCAGGAGGCCGTGGCGGTGTCCCAGGAGGTGGCCGGCGAGCCCGAGGCGGCGGCGGCCGGGGGAGGCCGCGCGTGACCGCCGTCGAGCACCGGCCGGAGCCCGACCGCGGCCCCGCCGCGCCGCGCCGCGCGGCGCGCCGCACCACGTGGGCGCGCTGGCAGCGCCCGCTGCTGTTCGGCTTCGGCGCCCTGCTGCTGCTGTCGGTGGTGGCGCGCGTCACCGACTCGCCGGAGCTGGTGTCCGGCAACACCTACGGCGCGGCGTTCCGCCTGGCCATCCCGATCCTGCTGGCGGGACTGGGCGGGCTGTTCTCCGAGCGCGTCGGCGTGGTCAACATCGGCCTGGAAGGCATGATGATCCTGGGCACCTGGGCGGGCGCCTGGGCGGCCTGGCAGCACGGCCCCTGGTGGGGCGTGGCCGCCGCGATCGTTGCCGGTGCACTGGGCGGGCTGCTGCACGCCGTGGCCACGGTGACCTTCGGCGTCGACCACGTCGTCAGCGGCGTGGCCATCAACATCCTGGCCGCCGGCGCCATGCGCTTCCTGTCCGTGGTCACCTACACCGCCGGCAGCGGTGGCGGCGCCACCCAGTCGCCCCGCATCAGCGGCGGCACGGGCAGCGCCAGCGTGCCGTTCCTGGCGGGCGGGGACCTGTTCGGCTGGCGCACCCCGAACCTGCTGGCGTGGCTGGAGGCGCGCGACGTGTTCGGACTGTCGGACGTCGCGGCGCTGGTGCGCGGCCCGGCGGAGACCATGACCTGGCTGCTCGCGCTCGCGGTCGTGATGGTGCCGGTCACCTGGTACGTCCTGTGGCGCACGCCGCTGGGGCTGCGCATGCGCTCCGTGGGCGAGCACCCCCTGGCGGCGGAGTCCCTGGGCGTGCGCGTGTACGGGGTGAAGTACCTGGGCGTCACGATCTCCGGCGCGCTCGCGGGCCTCGGCGGCGTGGTGCTGGTGCTGGAGTTCGCCGGGATCTACCGCGAAGGGCAGACCGCGGGCCGCGGCTTCATCGCCCTGGCCGCGCTGATCTTCGGCAACTGGCGCCCCGGCGGGGTCGCCGGCGCCGCGGGCCTGTTCGGCTACTCCGACGCGCTGCAACTGCGCTCGGAGTCCGCCGTGCACGGCCTGCTGCTGTTCGTGGCCCTGGTCCTGCTCGGCGCCGCCGCGTGGGCGCTGTGGCGGCGGCGGCTGCCGCGTGCCGCGGTCATGGGCGCCTTGGGCGTGCTGTTCTTCTGGTGGTACGCCACCACGGACACCGTGCCGGGCCAGTTCGTGTTCTTCACTCCGCATCTGGTGACGCTGCTGGTGCTGGCGTTCGCCGCGCAGCGCCTGCGTCCCCCCGCCGCTGTGGGGCGGCCCTACCGCCGGGGCCAGCTGGAATAGGACGACCACCCCCGACCGAGAACGACGAGGAGCACCGTGCGACGCGCCAAGATCGTGGCCACGCTGGGGCCCGCCCTGGACGAGCCGGAGCGTCTGCGCGCGGCCGTGGAGGCGGGCATCGACGTGGTGCGCCTCAACTTCTCCCACGGCGAGCACGCCGACCACGCCAGGCGGCTGGAGATGGTGCGGGCGGTGGCGCAGCGCACGGGCCGCAGCGTGGGCGCGCTGGCCGACATGCAGGGTCCCAAGATCCGCCTGGGCAGCCTGCCCGAGACGGGTGTGCCCGTGGCCACCGGCTCCGAGGTCTTCCTCATCCCGGGCACGGAACGCCTCGACGCCTACGACAGCGGTGGCCACGCCGCCCTGCCGGTGGTGTACGAGCACCTCGCGGCCGACGTCAGCCCCGGCTCGCTGGTGCTCATCGACGACGGCTCCATCCGCCTGGTGGTCTCGCGGGTGGAGCCGGGCGGCGTGTGGGCGCGCGTGGTCGCGGGGGGAGTGGCGCGCAGCCGCAAGGGCGTGAACCTGCCCGGCGTGGCGGTGTCCGCCCCGAGCATGACCGACAAGGACTACGTCGACATCGCCGCCGCGGTGGAGATGGGCGCGGACTGGATCGCGATGTCGTTCGTGCGGCGGCCCTCCGACGTCCTGGAGGCGCGCGCCCGCGTGCACGCCCTGGGCGGCGAGGCGCCGATCATCGCCAAGCTGGAGCGGCCCGAGGCGATCACGGCGCTGGAGGCCATCCTGGAGGCCAGCGACGCCGTCATGGTGGCCCGAGGCGACCTGGGTGTGGAGATCGGGCCCGAGCGGGTGCCCGCGATCCAGAAGGAGATCATCGCCCAGGCCAACGCCCAGGCCCGCCCGGTGATCACCGCCACGGAGATGCTGGAGAGCATGATCGGCTCGCCCCGGCCGACCCGGGCGGAGGCGAGCGACGTCGCCAACGCCGTCTTCGACGGCACCGACGCCCTGATGCTGTCGGCGGAGACGGCCACGGGCGCCTACCCGGTCGAGGCGGTGCGCACCATGGCGCGCATCATCGAGGTGGCCGAGGCGTCACCGCAGCTGTCGCACCCGGCTCCGGCGCCGCGCTTCGAGCTGTCCATCGGGCGCGTGGTCGCGCGCGCGGCCGTGCAGGTCGCCCGTGACGTGCGCGCGGCGGCGATCGTCGTGTACTCGATCACGGGCTCGTCGATCCAGCTGGTCAGCACGTACCGGCCGGACGTGCCGCTGCTCGGGCTGTCGCCGAGCGACCGCGTGTGCCGGCGCACCGCGCTCATGTGGGGCTCGGAGGCCGCGCACGTGCCGATGAAGGAGCACACCGCCGACCTGGCCATGGCGGCCGAGCGCCTGCTGGTGGACAGCCAGCGAGCGGGACGGGGGGACCTGGTGGTGCTGGTGTCGGGCCGCCCGGGCGGGCAGGGCGGCACCAACCGGATCATGGTGCACCGCGTGGGTGACCCGATCTCCGGCTGAGCGGCTCAGGCGGAGGAGGGCGCCTCGCCGTTGCTGCCGGGCTCACGAAGCCACGACGGCACCGCGCCGCGGATGCGGCGCAGGAGCGTGACCAGCTGCTCCTGCTCGTCCGGCGACAGGTCGGCGACGAGGTTGGACTGCAGGCGGTAATGGTGCGGGAAGTGGCTGTCCAGCAGCTCGTGGCCCGCGTCGGTGAGCAC
>DATMKC010000437.1:0-2406 GCA_035553555.1 Egibacteraceae bacterium
GGGGTGGCGACGGGCGGCGGTTTCGCGAGCTGGGCGGTGGGCGCGGCGCTGCTCGGGGCGGGCACCGCGATGGCCTACCCGACGCTGCTGGCGGCCGTGGGCGACGTGGCAGCGCCGGCGTGGCGCGGCGCCGCCGTGGGCGTGTACCGGCTGTGGCGCGACATCGGCTTCGCGCTGGGCGCGGTGATCGCGGGGGTGCTGTCGGACGCGTTCTCGCCGCGGGTGGCGATCCTGGCGGTAGCGGCGATCACGGCTGCCAGCGGCGCCGACGTCGCGGTGCGCATGGCCGAGACCCACCCACGCGCCACCCCAGTTCCGCTGCGGGACTAGTTGTGTCCGATACCGGCCACTAGTGGTCCCGCAGCGGCGGGGTTGCGGGCGCTGAGGACCGTGCGCGCCTCGGCGAGGAAGCCGGCGCGGTCGGTGCGCCAGCGCAGGTAGCCGACGCGCAGCAGGATCCAGCCGGCCGCCGCCGCCACGTTGCCCTTGCGGTGGTCGCGCGCCAGGTCCTCGGCGCTGTGGTGCCAGGCGAAGCCGTCGACCTCGATGCCCACGCGCAGTTCCGGCCAGGCGATGTCGATCTGCAGGCGCCCGGGCCCTGAGCCCAGCCAGATCGGTTCGCGCGCCGGGGCGGGCAGGCGAGCGTTGGCCAGGCCCGCCCGGATGTCGTGCTCCAGCATCGAGTCGACGCGCTCGCCGTCCAGCAGGACCACCGCCTCGCGCAGCCGCTGGATCCCGCGCGCCTTGCGCATGACGGCGACCTGGGCGGCGAGATCGGGAAGCTCGACGAGGCCTCGCTGGCGCGCGCGCACCACGGTCTCGGCAAGCCGCTCGAAGGACGTCACCGCGGCCAGGTCCCCCAGCGTCCGCGCCGGCGTGGTGACGCGCAGGCCCTGCCGGTCTGTGCGGTCGACGTCGCGCAGGCTCCTGCTGCGCAGCGCCACCAGGCCGTCGTGGGCGGTGGCGCCGCGCGCATGGGCGAACAGCACCTCCGGGCGCACCGGCGGGTGCGCCCGGAGCCCCCACATCCACGCTGCGGAGCGCCGCGCCAGCACACCCCGCTCCCCGACCGCCGCGAGCGCGGCGGCGCCGGCCCGCAGCGGCGTGTCCGGCGCGCCGGGCAGCGCCCACACGCCGCGGTGCAGCACGGGCCACTCCTCCGCGGCGGCACGATGCCGGAGCGTGGTGGCGGGCACGCCGGCGGCCCGCGCGTCATCGAGCGTGACGACGCCGTGGCGGGCGCCCGCCTGCCTGTAGAGATCCGACCAGGACATCGGCACACCATGGCGCAGGTTCGGCGACGCCAGGCAAAAACGGGCCGGCCGCCTGTGGACGCCCGCTCCGGGACGAGTTGTGTCCGATAGCGGCCACAAGTGGTCCCGCAGCGAAGGCCGGGACGGTCAGGGGGTGGCGCGGCGGTGCCACAGCGGCAGGCCGAGCGCGATGGCGTACTCCACGAACAGCAGCACGACGGCCAGCGTGCTCGGCCTGCCCACCGTCGCCCAGCTGAGCACCCGCCCGGTCGCGGCCAGCCCGAACAGCGCCGCGACGCCGTGCACGATGCCGCGATTGGCGGCGGGGTCCCGGGCAGCGCGCAGCAGCGCCACGCCGACGCCCACGTACCAGGCGGCGAAGAAGCGCAGCTCCGAGTCGACGCTGGGCGACGCCTCGTTGGCGTCGAGGATCGTCGACGCACCGGTGAGCACCGTGACCAGGCCGGCGACCAGCGCCACCATGCCGAGCAGCGTGAGGAAGCCCCGCAGTCCCGGCATGCCTAGAACCAGGCGTCGCGCATGTCGAGGGTGGTGCGGTCCAGCGACTCCAGCAGGTCGAACTGCGGCCCGGTCTTCGGCAGCTCCCAGCGGTAGAAGTACCGGGTCGCCTGGCGTTTGCCGTCGTAGAACTCGCCGTCCTTGCCGGCGGCGGCGAGGAACTGCTCCAGCCACAGCCACGCGACCACCACGTGGCCGACCGCCTCCAGGTACACCGAGGCGTTCGCCAGCGCGAGGTCGACGTCGCCCGGCCCCCACAGCGCCATGGTGACCGCGCCGACGCGCTCCACCGCTGCCTGAAGCGCCGCGCCGAGCTCGGCCGCCTCGCCCCCGGCGCCGCGAGCGCGCCCGATGGTCTCGCCGATCGCGCCGGACAGGCGCGCCAGCCCCGCGCCGCCGTGCATCACGACCTTGCGGCCCAGCAGGTCCAGCGCCTGGATGCCGTGCGTGCCCTCGTGGATGGGGTTGAGGCGGTTGTCGCGGTAGTGCTGCTCGACGTCGTACTCGCGCGTGTAGCCGTAGCCGCCGTGGATCTGGATCGCCAGCGAGTTCGCCTCCAGGCACCACTGCGACGGCCAGCTCTTGGCGATCGGCGTCAGCGTGTCCAGCAGCAGGTGCGCGGCCTCGCGCTCCT
>DATMKC010000438.1:0-2131 GCA_035553555.1 Egibacteraceae bacterium
CCCTGGAGGCGCTCGGCGAGCGTGACCATCGGCTCGGTCAGGTACAGGTTGGACACGTGCACGAGCGTGCGCGCCTGCGCCGCCACGGCGTCGGCGACGCCGGGATGGGCGTGGCCGAGCGACGTGACCGCCAGCCCGCACAGGAAGTCGAGGTAGCGCCGGCCCTCGGTGTCCCACACGTGGATGCCCTCGCCGGTCGCGTTCATGCCCCGTCCTCCCGCACCACCATGGTGCCGATGCCCCCCCGCGCCGTGGTCGTGGGCTCCGCCACGACCATGGTGCCGATCCCCTGGTCGGTGAAGATCTCCAGGAGCAGGGCGTGCTCGATGCGCCCGTCCAGCATGTGCGCCTGGGCCACCCCGCCGTTGAGCGCGCCGACGATGCTCTCGACCTTCGGCAGCATGCCGGTGGCGAGCTCCCCGTCGTCGAGCATCTCGCGCAGGCGCGCCACCGTAACCTCCGGCAGCAGGCTCTGGTCCTCCGTGCCGAAGTACTCGTACAGGCCGGGCACGTTGGACAGGTAGATCAGCTTGTCGGCGCCGAGCGCCACGGCGATGGCCCCGGCCACCGTGTCGGCGTTGATGTTCAGGACCTGCCCGTCCGGGCCCAGCCCGAGGGTCGCCACCACCGGCACCACGTTGTCGTCCAGCAGCGACAGCAGCAGGTGCGGGTCGACGTGCTCCACGGCGCCGACCGCGCCGAGCGCCGGGTCCAGCAGCCGCGCGAGGACCGTGCCGCCGTCCGTGCCGGACACGCCCACGGCCGGTGCGCCGGCGGCGTTGACGAGGCCGACCAGCCGCGGGTTCACCTGCCCGAGCAGCGCCATCTTCACCACCTCGAGGGTGGCGTCGTCGGTGACGCGGCGCCCGTCCACGAACCTGGGCTCCAGGCCCAGGCGCTGCCCCAGCGCGGAGATCTGCGGGCCGCCGCCGTGCACCACGACGACGCGCAGGCCGACGCTGTGCAGCAGCGCGACGTCGGCGGCGAAGGCGCGCGCCAGCGTGTCCTCGCTGTCCTCGTCCGGCAGCGCGTTGCCGCCGTACTTCACCACCACGGTGCGCCCCGACCAGTGGCGGATCCACGGCAGCGCCTCGCGCAGGATCCGGGCCTTGTCCTGCGCGGCCTTGGTGCGGCCGGTGACCTCCACGATCTCGATCGCGGTGTCCGTCGTCGTGTCGCCGCTCATGTCGTGTACTCCGCGTTGATGCGGACATAGTCGGAGGTGAAGTCGCAGGTGAGGAAGACCGCCTCGGCGTCGCCCATGCCCAGGTCGACGGTGAGCTGCACGTCGCGGCCCTTGAGCTGCTGCGCCGCGACGCCGCGGTCGAACGAGGCCGCCACGCCGAAGCGGCACACGGTGACGCCGCCGAAGCTCACGACGACGCGCTCGGGCTCGAAGCGCACCGGGCCGGCGCCCATCGCCGCCAGGATCCGGCCCCAGTTCGGGTCGCCGCCGGCCAGGGCGGTCTTGACCAGGGCGCTGGTGGCGATGGCGCGTCCCACGCCGACCGCGTCCGCCTCGGTGCGCGCGCCGGTGACGCGGATGTGCAGGACCTTCTTGGCGCCCTCGCCGTCGCGCACCATCTGCTCGGCCAGGTCTGCGCACACCGCGGTGAGCGCCTCCTTGAAGGCCGACAGCGACGGCGGCCGCGGCGCGGTGCCGGTGGCCAGCACGATCACGGCGTCGTTGGTGGACATGCAGCCATCCACGGAGATGCGGTTGAAGGTGTGGCCGACCGCGTCCTTCAGGGTGGCCTTGAGGATGGGGCCCTGCACGGGCGCGTCCGTGGTGATGACGCAGAGCATCGTGGCCAGCTCCGGGGCGATCATGCCGCTGCCCTTGACCATGCCGCCCACGACGCAGGAGCCGGTGTGGTCCTCGGCGCGGTAGGCCGCTTCCTTGGCGACCAGGTCGGTGGTCATGATCGCCTTGGCGGCCCGGCTGCCGCCGTCCACCGACAGCGCGGCGGCGGCCTGGGGTATGCCCGCCAGGAACGGCTCGCGCGGGATCGGCTGGCCGATGACGCCGGTGGAGCACAGCAGGACGTCCTCGACGGCGCAGCCGAGCTCCTTGGCGACCAGCGCGGCCGACTCCTCGGCCAGCGCCATGCCGTCGGGGCCGGTGCAGACG
>DATMKC010000439.1:0-2592 GCA_035553555.1 Egibacteraceae bacterium
GGCCTGGCTGACATCCGCGTGTTCAGCGTGGTGCCGGATGGCGACGGCCGCGGCTGGACCACGCGCATGCTGCACATCTTCACGCTGGACCCGCTGACCCAGGCGGTCAACGGCGAGATCATCGTCGGCGAGGCGCACTCCGCGGTGACGTGCGGCGCCCAGGCCCCCGGCGCCGGAGGCGAGAACGAGGTCATCATCGAGCAGGAGGTCAACCCGGCCGATCCGGCGCTGGGGGAGGACGTCGCCTACGACATCGTCGTGCGCAACCAGGGCACGCAGAACTGCACGGTGTACGAGGTGACCGACCGTCTCGCGCCGGTGCTGACGTTCTCCTCAGCCGGCGGCTTCCTGGCCGACGTGGAGCCCGAGGTCGACGGCCGCACCGTGCTGTTCTCCAACCCGGCCGGATGGCCGCTGGCGCCCGGCGAGTCGCTCGCGGGCACGGTGACCGCGACCGTCGCGTCCGATGCCACGCCGGGCGTCTACACCAACGTGGTCGTGGCCCGCACCACGTGCGGCGTGTTCACCGGCATCGGCGCCCCCATCACGATCGGCGCGGCCGCGCCGTCCGCGCCGGGGCCGATCGGTGCGTCGACCGTCCCCGCGGGTCCGCTGCCCGCGACCGGCGCCGGCACCGGCCTGGCCGCGCTGGGCCTGCTCGGGACCGCCGGCGGCGCCGCGGCGCTGCTCCGCCGCCGCTAGGCACGCCCGCTCGGCTGAGGAGCGGGCCGGTATCCACAGCGGCACCGGCCCGATCACGCGTCGAACCGTCACGGCCCGCCAGAATGGCGGGCCGTGACCCTTGCCGCCCCCGCGCTCGCGCCGGCCTGCCCGTCCTGCGGCCGGGGCGCCGCCACGCCGTCGCGCGCGCCCCGGCTGTTCGACCCGGGCCCGGCCGACGGCGCGGCGCGCGTGACCACGCCGGAGGACCTGGCCGAGCTGGTGGTCCCGCCACTGACCGGCCTGGACCGCGAGCACTGCCTCCTGGTGAGCCTGGACACCAAGCACCACGTCCTCGCCGTGACCACCGTGTCGATCGGTTCGGCGGCGCACACGTTCATGGAGCCGCGCGAGGTGTTCCGCGACGCGCTGCTGGCGGGCGCGGTCGCCGTCGCCGTGGCGCACAACCACCCCAGCGGCGATCCCGATCCCAGCCCGGAGGACCGCGCCGTCACCCGGCGGCTCGCGCGCGCCGGCGAGGTGCTCGGCGTCGCGCTGCTGGACCATCTCGTCGTCGGCCGCTCGCGATGGCGCTCGCTGGCGCGCACGGAGCCGCGCCTCCTCCGACCGGGGGGCTGACGCATCCCCCGAGGCGTATCCAATGGGCGAGGTCCAGCGCTGTCGGTGCAGACGGTGGGCGGGCACGCCACCGGTCGTCTCAGGCGGGCGCCGCTGGTCGGCGGCGTGACGAAAGGAGCCCTCTCATGGGCCAGTCCATCCCTGCGCTCCGGCGCATCTGCACGCCCCTGCTCACCTTGGCCGCGCTGCTCGTCGCGCTCGTGGCGCCGGCGTCCGCGGCACCGCGGCCCGCCACCTCGCTGGGCGCCGACTCCTTCGGCGTGTCGGTGAGCGCCACCGTGCTGGGACTGCTGCCGGTCGAGGTCGGCCCACTGCCGAAGGTGAACCTGTACCTGCCGCCGCAGGCGGCCGCGCAGCGCCAGGCCGTCGTCGACCTGCCGCCGGTGCCGGGCCTGGTCGACCGTGCCGCCGTCCTCGAGGCCACGGGCGACGGCGACCTGGCCGCCGGCAAGGTGGTCGCCTCCGCCGAGACCGCCGGGCTGTCCCTGCTCGGCGGGCAGATCAAGGCCGACGTCCTGAAGGCGGTGTCCACGACCGACTGCAACGCGGCCGGCGCCACCGCGGCGACCGCCTCCGCGGGCTCGCGGATCGTGGGCCTGGAGATCGGCGGCCAGGCCATCGAGCTGCCGGCGGCTCCCGGTGAGCTTCAGGTGCGGCTGGACCTGCCCGGCCTGGGCGGTCTCGCGGACATCCGGGTGTACGACGTCGTGCCGGACGCGGACGGCTACGGCTGGACCACGCGCATGCTCCACGTGTTCCTGCTGGACCCGCTCACGAAGCTGGTCAACGCCGAGATCGTGGTCAGCGAGGCCCACAGCACCGCCACGTGCGGCGAGCCGCGCAGCGACGGGCTCGACAACCCCGTCGTGATCAGCAAGCGCGCCGTGCCCGGCGAGGTGGCTCCCGGGCGGGAGGTCGCCTACGACATCAGCGTGGCGAACGCGTCGGCGCAGCCGTGCCGCGTCTTCAAGGTGACCGACCGGCTGCCCCCAGGCTTCTCCTACGTCGGCACGTCGGGGACGCTGGCCGACGTGGAGCCGTCGGTCGCTGGCAGGGAGGTGACGTGGCACAACCTCGCGGGTTGGCTCGTCGAGCCGGGCGCCGCGCTCACCGGCCGCCTCACTGTCCGCGTCGGCGCCGAGGTCGCGCCGGGCACGTACTTCAACGACGTGATCGTCCACTCGACCTGCGGCAAGTTCGAGAAGGGACAGGACGGTCCGGTCCGCGTCGTCGCGCCGGCTGCGCCCGCGCCCGCGCCCCCCGCACCGCAGGCGCCACCGCCCGCGACCGACG
>DATMKC010000440.1:0-4709 GCA_035553555.1 Egibacteraceae bacterium
TCCCATGGGCGAGTCCGCCGACCCGAACCCGCGGTTTTTGGCAGACAAGCTGGTCGACATGTCGGCGATGGTCATGGGCCAGACCGCCGAGAACCTGCACGACCTGTACCCGGCGATCACACGCGAGCGCGCCGACGCCTACGGGCTGCAGTCCCAGGAGCGCGTGCAGAAGGCCATCGCCAACGGCGACTTCGACGACCACGTCGTGCGCATGACGGTGTGGACCGACGAGGGCTGGCAGGTGGTGGCCCGCGACGAGCACCCGCGTCCCGGCACCACCATGGAGAGCCTGGCGTCGCTCAAGACGCCGTTCCGCACCGGCGGGCGCGTCACGGCGGGCAACGCGGCCGGCCTCAACGACGGCGCCGGGGGCGTGATCCTCGCCTCGCGCGAGACGGCCGAGGAGCTGGGCCTTCCGGCCCGCATGCGCCTGGTCGACTACGCCTTCGTGGGCGTGGAGCCGGAGACGATGGGCTACGGCCCGGTGCCCGCGACGGAGAAGCTCTTCGCCAAGACGGGGCTGACCATCGACGACATCGACGTCGTCGAGATGAACGAGGCGTTCGCGGTGCAGTGCATCGCGTTCCTGGACCACTTCGGCCTGCCGCTGGACTCCGAGAAGGTGAACCCGTACGGCGGCGCGATCGCCATCGGCCACCCGCTGGCCATGACCGGCGCGCGCCTCACCCAGCAGCTCGCGCACCACTTCGGCCGCAACCCCGACGCCCGCTACGGCATCACCACGCTGTGCGTGGGCCTGGGCATGGGCGCCACCGTCCTCTGGGAGAACTTGGCATGAGCGACACGACCGCTGCCCGGCCCGAGGCCGGCCCCGACGAGGTCGTGACCGAGTTCAAGGTCACCTACTTCGACAGCCAGAGGGCCGGCCGCCTCGCCATCGTGACGATGGACAACGGCCATGACTACACCCGGCCGAACACGTTCGGCCCCGGCGCGCTGGCGTCCATCCACGCCGCCCTGGACGAGATCGAGTCCCAGTCCGACGTGAAGGGCGTGCTGCTGACCGGCAAGCAGTTCATCTTCGCCGTCGGCGCGGACCTCAACACGTTCACCGGCGCGACGCCGGAGCTGGGGCGCCTGGGCGCGAAGAGCGGCCATGAGGCGTTCGCGCGGCTGAAGGCCCTGCCCGTGCCGACCGTCGCGGCGATCAACGGCGCCGTCATGGGCGGCGGGTTCGAGATCGCGCTGCACTGCGACTACCGCACGCTGTCCAAGGGCGCCGCGGCGATCGCGTTCCCGGAGGTGTTCCTGTCGATCTTCCCCGCGTGGGGCGGCACGCAGCTCGCACCGGTGATCGCGGGCGCCGAGAACGCGCTCAAGGTGATCGTCTTCAACGCGCTCAACCAGAACAAGATGCTCAAGCCCGCCGAGGCGTTCGAGATGGGCTTCGCCGACCGGCTGTTCGACTCGGTGGACTTCCTGGACGACTCGCTGGAGTTCCTGGAGGGCGTGGTCACCGGCGAGATCACCGTGGAACGCGAGGACAAGACCAACCCGGCCAACCTCGACGAGCTGCTGGCCAACGCGCGCAAGTTCGCCGACGACAAGGTCCACGGCGCCACCCGCGCGCCGTACGTCGCCATCGACCTCATCGAGTTCGCCGCGCGCGGCGGCGACCTGGCCGAGGGCTACCGGCGCGAGCAGGACGGTTTGGCCGAGCTGCTGCCCAGCCGGCAGGCGCAGGCCAGCGTGTACGCGTTCAACCTGGTGCAGCAGCGCGTGAAGAAGCAGCCGTGGAAGCCCGACGCCAAGCCGCGCGGCGTCGGCAAGGTCGCGGTCATCGGCTCCGGCCTGATGGGCGCGCAGCTCGGCGCGCTGTTCCTGCAGAGCTACGAAGTGGCGCTGGTCATGAAGGACATCGACGAGGCGGTGCTCGGCCGGGCGCGGGCGCACATCGAGGGCGAGCTCGACAAGAAGGTGCAGCGCGGCCGGCTGTCGGTCGGCAAGGCGGAGTTCCTCAAGTCGCTGGTCACCTACACGCTGGACTACGAGCAGGTGCGCGGCGCGGACTTCGTGATCGAGGCCGTGGTGGAGATCCTGGACCTCAAGAAGAAGATCTTCGCCGACTGCGAGCAGGTGCTGGACGAGGGCGCGATCCTGGCGACCAACACCTCGTCGCTGTCGGTCACGCAGATGGGCGCGGACCTCGCGCACCCGGAGCGTGTCGTCGGCTTCCACTTCTTCAACCCGGTCGCGGTCATGCCGCTGCTGGAGGTGGTCCGCACCGAGGTGAGTTCCGACGAGGCGATGGCCACGGCGTTCGCCGTCGCCAAGAAGCTCAAGAAGTCCGCGGTGCAGTGCGCCGACACCCCGGCGTTCGTGGTCAACCGCCTGCTGACCCGCTTCATGGGCGCGTGCGCGACCGCCGTCAACAAGGGCAACGACTTCGCCGAGGTCGACGACGCGGTGAAGGAGCTGGGGCTGCCGATGGGCCCGTTCGAGCTGCTCGGCCTGGTGGGCCTGGCCGTGGCGGCGCACGTCGGCGAGACCATGCACCACGCCTACCCGGAGCGCTTCCCGCTGGATGAGAACATGCAGATGCTCGGCAAGACCGGCCTGCCGGGGATCTACGACTGGTCCAAGGGCCGGGTGCCGTACGAGGAGATCCTGCAGGCGTGGTCGCCCGAGCCGGGTGCGCAGAAGTACACCGCGGAGGAGATCCGCCAGGTGGCGCTGGAGGCGGTGGCCGACGAGATCAGGCACATGCTGGACGAGGGCGTGGTCGCGGACGCGCGCGACATCGACACCTGCATGCTGCTGGGCGCCGGCTGGCCGTTCTTCATGGGCGGCATCTGCAAGTACCTGGACCAGACCGGCATGAGCGAGAAGCTGTTCGGCGCCCCGCTCATCGGCGAGACCGACCGGGCATTCGCCTCCGCCTAGATCACCGCTGCAGCATGAGGGTCCGCGCGGCCCCTCACTCAGGCCGCGAGGATCCCCAAGGTGTAGATCAGCGCCGCATCCAGCGCGCGCAGTGAGGCAAGGTCGAGTGCGCCGAGGGAGTGGTCGTCCGAGTCATCGACGCGCACCGGCCGAAGGCTGTCGCAGTTGATGACGGTCGGCCTATCCAGACGGATGTGCCCGGGTACCGGCACCTCCGAGTCGATGCCGCGAACTCGGGTCGTGAGCGGTGCGCACAGCACAGTCGTGAGCCAGGGCAGAGCGGAGTCGCGCGTGACGATGCAGACCGGGCGGCGATACAGCGGCGGTGGAAGGTTCGCCCAGCGGATCTCGCCGCGTCGCATCATTCGCCGCCACTCGGCCAAGGGTCCGTCCGATCGAACTCGGCGACCGCACGCGCCTGCAACCAATCCAGAGCGGCCTGCTCCAACGGATCGTCAAGGTCCCACGGGCCGTCGTTGGTTCGGAAGACCCAGCGCACGCCTTCCTGGAGCAACTCCTGGCGCGTCTTGCCGGTGCGCCGGCACAGCCAGTCAAGCCGGGCGAGTTGCTCCTCGTCCAGCTCGATCTCGACACGCCGCTTGGTCACCAGCACACCGTAGAAGCTGCACCGGGACTTGGGCAGTGGCAACCGACGCGGCGCTATCGCTGTGGACAACGCGAGGGGCCGCGCGAGGCGCGGCCCCTCGTCGGGAAGCCGTCCGTCAACGGCGGCCGCTGCCGGGTTGGGCCTTGGGTTCGGCCTTGGGCGGCCGCAGCTGCGTCTGCGGGTTCAGGTGCGGCAGGTCGTGGGACTCCGGGAGCAGCCCGTCGTCGACCGTCATCACGTCGAAGCCGCGGCTGTAGGCGATGGGCGGCACGTAGCCCTCGTCGAAGTTGTTGACGTAGACGTGGCCGTTGTACCAGTAGGACGACCACGAGGAGCCGTGCGCCGGCTTGGCGTAGGCGAGCTGCTCGACGTTCGCGGGGTCGTCGAAGTCCAGCACGTGGGTGCCGCCGTTGTACCAGGCGGTCACCAGGACGCGGCTGCCGTCCACGGTGGGCACCACGTTGAAGTTGTGCGCGGTGCACTGCATGGAGGGCTGATCCTGCGGGATGGTGAACCAGCCCTGTTCCACCGGGTTGGCGGGGTCGGAGACGTCGTAGAACCACAGCGACCCGGTCGGCGCGTGCCCGCCCGCCAGGCAGCCCGCGGCCGCGGCGGCCCCGCCCATCTCGTCGCCGAGGACCAGCACCTCGCCGTCCCAGGAGAACGCCGAGGAGTGGTGGATCTGCATCCTGGGGTTGCGGATGTGGGAGACGATCTGGGGGTTGGCGGGGTCCCTGATGTCCCACAGCTGCGACTCGCTGATGCACGCCGCCGCCGCGAGGCCCAGTTCGGGGAAGACCGTGATGTCATGGCAGCCGACCGCGGGGGACACGTCGGGCGTGGACAGCACGCTGGCCTCGGCCGGCCGGCGCAGCGGCACCTCGACCACGGAGATCTTGCGGTGGCCGGCGGCGTTGCACTCCACGCCCTGCCCGCCCAGCGGGTAGGAGGAGACGTAGAGCAGCACGCGCGGATCGGGCCGCCCGTCCTCGTCCACATGGTCGATGTCGGGCAGCAGCGTATGGGTGTGCGAGCCGCAGTCGGTGTCCACCGCGGCGATCTGCTCGGGCTTGGTCGGGTTGGCGATGGAGACGACGCGGATGCCCTCCCACGCCTGCCCCGACGCGTACGTCGGCACGCCCGCGCTGCCGCTGCCGCACTCGGCGCTGTTCTGCGGCGTGTCCACGGACACGAACAC
>DATMKC010000441.1:0-5911 GCA_035553555.1 Egibacteraceae bacterium
CAGCGGGGGCCGCTGCGCCGCTAGCGCGGTAGCGTCGTGGCGTGACGATCTACCTGGACCACGCCGCCACGACGCCGCTGGACCCGCGCGTCCTGGCGGGCATGCGCTCGTGGCTGGAGCCGGCGGAGCAGTCGCCGGGGCACTGGGGCAACCCCTCGTCGGCGCACGCGTACGGCCGCCATGCCCGCGAGGCCGTGGAGACCGCCCGCGAGGAGGTGGCGCGCGCGCTCGGCGTGACGCCCCTGGAGGTGCTGTTCACCTCCGGTGGCACCGAGGCGGACAACCAGGCGGTCAAGGGCATCGCCTGGGCGGCGCGCGACGCCGGCCGCGGCACCCACCTGGTCACCACCGCCATCGAGCATCACGCCGTCCTGGAGTCGGTGGAGTGGCTGGCGCGCCACCAGGGCTTCGAGGCCACCGTGGTGCCCGTCGAGCCCGACGGCGTCGTGGACCCCGACCGCCTGCTGGCGGCCGTGCGCGCCGACACGGCGCTGGTCTCGGTCATGGCGGCCAACAACGAGCTGGGCACGGTGCAGCCGCTCGACGTCCTCGGGCCCGCGCTGCGCGAGCGCGGCGTGCCCCTGCACACCGACGCCGTGCAGGCGTTCGGCCGCACCGAGCTGCGCCTGGACGACTGGGGCGTCGGCGCGGCGGCATTGTCGGCGCACAAGTTCAACGGTCCCAAGGGCGTCGGTGTCCTGGTGCTGCGCCGCGACCTTGCCGCCCAGCCGGTGCTGCACGGCGGCGGGCAGGAGCGCGGCGTGCGCTCCGGCACGCTGAACGCGGCCGGCATCGTCGGGTGCGGGCTGGCGGCCGGCTTCACGGTGCGGGAAATGGCCGAGGAGGTGCCGCGCCTCGCGGCGCTGCGCGACCGCCTGCTCGACGGGCTGCTCGCCGTGGACGGCGTCACACTCAACGGCTCGCGCGACCGGCGCCTGCCGCACAACGCCCACGTCGCCGTGGAGGGCTGCGACGGCGAGGCGCTCGTCACCGCCCTGGATCGCCAGGGTGTCGCGGTGAGCACGGGCTCGGCGTGCCAGTCGGGCGCGGCGGAGTTCAGCCACGTCCTGCGCGCGATCGGCGCGCCGCAGGAACGCGCGCACCTGCGCTTCACCTGCGGGCGCGGCACCTCCGAGCAGGACGTCGACGCCGCGGCCGGCATCTTCGGCGACTGCGTCGCAACGCTGCGAGCCGCGGGCGGGGGCTACCTGTGAGCCGTGTGCTGGTGGCCATGTCGGGCGGCGTGGACAGCTCCATGGCCGCCGCGTTGCTGGTGGATCAGGGCCACGACGTCGCCGGCGTGCACCTGAAGATGGCCGACACGCCGTCGGGGCTGCCCGGCAAGGGCTGCTGCACCCTGGACGACGCGCGGGACGCACGGCGCGTGGCCGACCTGCTCGGCATCCCGTTCTACGTCTGGGACCTGTCCGAGCCGTTCCAGGAGCGCGTGGTCGACGACTTCGTGGCGGAGTACGCGGCCGGCCGCACGCCCAACCCCTGCGTGCGCTGCAACGAGCGCGTGAAGTACACGGCGCTGCTGGGGCGGGCGCGGGCGCTCGGGTTCGACGCGCTGGCCACCGGCCACCACGTCCGCCTGCGCGACGACGGGGGCCGGTGGCGCATGCGCCGCGCCGCCGACCCCGGCAAGGACCAGACCTACGTGCTGTACATGGCCACGCAGGACCAGCTCGCGCACACCCTGTGGCCCGCGGGCGAGCACCACAAGGCCGCGCTGCGCGACATGGCGGCCGAACGCGGGCTCGTGACGGCGCGCAAGCCGGACAGCCACGACATCTGCTTCATCCCCTCCGGCGACCTCGGCGCCTTCCTGCGCCCGCGGCTGGGCGCCCGCGAGGGCGTGTTCGTGGGGCCGGGCGGGGATGTCGTCGGCCGCCACGACGGCGCCTACCGCTTCACCGTGGGGCAGCGCCGCGGGCTGGGCCTGGCCGGCTTCGACGAGCCGCTGTATGTCACCGGCATCGAGGGGGAGCGCGTGCACGTGGGCCCGCGCGACGCGCTGGAGCGCTCGTGGCTGGAGGCCTTCGACGTCTCCTGGGTGGGCGGCGAGCCGCCGGCGTCGCCCGAGGTCGGCGCGCAGGTGCGCTACCGGGGCGAGGCGCTGCCCGCGCGCCTGCACGAGCGCGGGGACGGGCGCGTGCGCGTGGAGTTCTCCCGTGAACGTCCGCTCGGGATTGCGCCCGGACAGGCTGTGGTGTTCTACGATGCCGACGAGTGTCTCGGCGGCGCCACCATTGGTGCCTCCGGGCCAGCGGCGGACTGAGCGTGCAGGACGCCGGGTAGCGCGCCGGGCCAGGACGAAGGATTCGAGGAGCCGTCAAAGATGGTCTACATCATCGCCGAGCCGTGCATCGACGTGAAGGACAAGGCCTGCGTCGAGGAGTGCCCCGTCGACTGCATCTACGAGGGTGAGCGCTCGCTGTACATCCACCCCGGTGAGTGCATCGACTGCGCCGCCTGCGAGCCGGCGTGCCCCGTGGAGGCGATCTTCTACGAGGACGACGTCCCCGACGAGTGGAAGCAGTTCATCGCGATCAACGCGGAGTGGTTCTCCGACGCGGTGACCGGCCTCGGGGACCCCGGCGGCGCGGCGCAGGTCGGCCCGCAGCCCAAGGACCACCCGGCCGTCGCCAACTGGAGCTGAGGCCCGCGCCGCACCGTTTCCGACGAGCCCCGCCGTTGTGGCGGGGCTCGTCGCATCTGCGGCAGGTTGGCCACGTCGAGTGCTACCGTCGGTGCCGATGGGCGACGAGATGACGATCGACGAGCTCGCGCGCAGGGCGGGGGTCACCAGCCGCAACGTCCGGGCCTACCAGGAGCGCGGCCTGCTGCCGCCGCCGACCGTGCGCGGCCGGGTGGGCTACTACGGCGAGGGCCACCTGGCCCGGCTGCGCCACATCGCCCAGCTGTCCGAGCGCGGCTTCTCGCTGGCGTCCATCCGCCAGCTCTTCGACGCCTGGGAGCGCGGCTGGGGCCTGGCCGAGGTGCTCGGCTTCGAGGAGGCGCTGGCGGCCCCGTGGGCGGACGAGTCCTCCGACCTGGTGCTCAGCCAGGAGCAGCTCGTCGCCACGTTCGGCGGCGGTGACGACACGGTGCAGCGCGCGGTGGAGTTGCGGCTGCTGGAGCCTGCCCCTGAGGAGGAGGGCTTCCGCGTGCCGAGCCCGCAGGTGCTCCAGGCGGGATCGGCCTTGATCGACGCCGGGGTCCCGCTGCGCGCGGTACTGGACGAGGCGGCGGCGCTGCAAGAGGACATGGACCGCATCGCGGGCCGCTTCGTCAGGCTGTTCCTGGACCACGTGTGGCAGCCGTTCGTCAATCGGGGCATGCCGCCCGAGGAACTGCCCGCCGTCACGGAGGCGCTGCACCGGCTGCGGCCGGTGGCGGGCATCACCGTGACCCACTGGCTCGCCGCGGCGATGGAGCGGTGCGTCAACGAGGTGGCTGCGGAGACGCTCGCGCTGCCGTCGACCAACGTGGTCGCGCGGGGCGAGTGAGAGAGCGGGTTTCCCCGACACCGCCCCACCGCTGTCCGGACAAGCTGAGCGTGCGCATACGTAGCACGGCGCTGGGGGCTGTCCCGCATGCCCCGTGCGTCTTCGCGGAGGCGAACTTCCGTAGACACACGGAAAATCTCGAAACACCTGGTTGACCCCCTCGCGGAACCCGCCATAGAACCGTGGTACGTGATCCGGTGGCTTTCACAGCAGGCGACAACATCGCCGTTCGCACCCGCCGCGGATCGGGGGGATCGTCGCGACGCCACGCCGGCTGATCCAGCCGTGCGCCACAGGCCCTCCTCGCCGCGCACCACGCTGCCTGCGTTCGCGTGACCTGTTCGAGCCCAACCACACGAGGAGTCCGAAATGAAGTTTCTCAGACTGCCGCTGGCCCTGGCCGCGGTCATGACCTTGCTGCTCGTCGGCGCGCCCGCATCGGCCGACGGCACACACACGTCGATGGATTTCACCTGCGCGGACCCGAGTCCGAACACGACGGACACGCCCGCGACGAACAGTTGCACGTTCGATTTCAACGACTCTGGTGATTTTGGCACTACCGACAACGACAAGGTCGACTACTTCGAGATCGTCCTGCCGGACGGCGCGCAGATCAATGAGGACAACGACCAAGGTGGCAACGGCTCGGACGGGGTCGCGGATCCCGCGGACGGCGACGACGTGGGCTACAGCACGGTCCGGACCGAACTGTCCTACAACAGCTGTGACGACAACAACAACGACGGGGGCACCTACACCACCGAGTGGGACAACGACTGGGACAGCTACACCGTCCCGAACGGCTGGACCAAGGTGGCGGAGTACAACACCATCTTCAGTGTGCTGTTCTTCTTCACCCGGCACGTGCCGTCCCACGTGCTCGTCAACGACACGACCGGGCAGTACAAGATCGTGACCGACCTGCCCGAGGCGGACGGCTGCGCCGGCGCGCACACCAAGTTCAACCCGCTCGTTACGTACGCCCACGCCGACAACGACTCCAACAACACCTGGATCAGCAAGACCCCCACAACGGGCGACTGCTACACGGTGACGATCACCGCGACCGAGGTCGGTGGCACCACGCACACCGATACGGACGTGGTCGATGTCGGGGGTCAGCCCGGCTGCTGACGGTGGCGGGGGCGGTCGTCATGCTCGTGCCGGGCATGGAGGTCGGCGGCACCGCCCGCAGGGACACCGTGACAGTCCGCTGACGGGCGCATGCCCGCCCGTCGGCGCCGCCGCCCCGGTCCCTTCGGGGCGGCGGTCCACTGTCGCGGCGGCTGCATAGACTCCCGCGCATGAACGACA
Organism: Egibacteraceae bacterium; assembly: GCA_035553555.1. Lineage (GTDB taxonomy): Bacteria > Actinomycetota > Nitriliruptoria > Euzebyales > Egibacteraceae > DATMKC01. The sequence goes on from DATMKC010000441.1 coordinate 4,830, forward strand.
GTGCCCAGGCCGGCGAGGACGTGCGCCTGCGCGCGGAGGCGCTCCGCGCGGACATCCGCGAGCACCGGGACCGGTACTACAACGCGCAAGCCGAGATCACCGACGCGGCGTTCGACGCGCTCATGCAGGAGCTGCGCGAGCTGGAGGCGCGCCACCCGGAGCTGGTCACGCCGGACTCGCCCACACAGCAGGTGGGCGCCCCGCCCGCGGCGGCGTTCGCGCAGGTGGAGCACCGCCTGCCGATGCTGTCGCTGGACAACGCGTTCTCCCGGGAGGAACTGCAGGCCTGGGCCGACCGGGTGTCGCGCGGCCTGGACGGCCAGCCCCACCGCTTCACCTGCGAGCTCAAGGTGGACGGGGTCGCGATCAGCCTGTCCTACCAGCACGGCACGCTCGCGCGCGCCGTGACGCGCGGCGACGGGCGCGTGGGGGAGGACGTCACGGCCAACGTCCGCACCATCCGCGGCGTGCCGCACGAACTGTCGCTGGCGAAGCCGCCCGCGCTGCTGGAGGTGCGCGGCGAGATCTACTTCCCGGTGGAGGACTTCGGCCGCATGAACGACGAGCGGGAGGCACGCGGCGAGCCGCGCTTCGCCAATCCGCGCAACGCCGCGTCGGGCGCGCTGCGCCAGAAGGACACCCGCGTCACCGCGCAGCGGCCGCTGCGTGTCATCTGCCACGGCATGGGCGCCACCGACGGGGTCGAGGTGACCAGCCACAGCGGCTTCCTGGCCTACCTTGCCGGCGCGGGCCTGCCCGTGGCGCCGGAGACCCGGACATTCGACGACATCGAGGCCGTGTGGGCGTTCGTCGAGCACTGGGGCGAGCACCGCCACGACCCCGCCTACGAGCTCGACGGCGTGGTCGTGAAAGTGGACGAGCACGCGCAGCAGCGGCGCCTCGGCTTCACCTCCAGCGCCCCGCGCTGGGCGATCGCGTTCAAGTACCCGCCGGAGGAGCAGCAGACCCTGCTGCGCGACATCGCCATCAACGTCGGCCGCACCGGCAAGGTGACCCCGTTCGCCGTGCTGGAGCCGGTGCTGGTCGCCGGGTCCACCATCTCCATGGCCACCCTGCACAAC
>DATMKC010000442.1:0-2982 GCA_035553555.1 Egibacteraceae bacterium
GTGGCAAGCTGAGCCCACAGGGGCCCTGTCGAACCTACGTGCCGACCTTGTCGGCGTAGCGCTGCCGCGCGGCTTCACCCGAGGTGCCGAGTTCGCTGCCGATCTTCGCCCACGACGTGCCCGCCTTGCGGGCCTGGCGGACGGCGTCGGTCAGTTCGCGCTCCATCATGGACCGCTGAAAGGCGAGTCGGCGCAACGCCATGAGTGGCGGCTCCCCGCGGTCGGCGCTGTGAGGCTCGTACGCCTCGAACGTTTCGGCGAGCTCGTCGGCGCGCGCCATGAGTTCGTCCAAAGACCGGGGCATCTGCATCACCTCAGGAACTTCTTGCGAGCCGGCATCGCGTGGACGATCACAAGCACGCCATGCCAGCCGACGACACCAACCTCGAGGAGGTCGCCTGACTCGTCAGGGCCGACATACATCACCAGGCCGTCGCCAACCGCGAACGCGTCCATCGCGAACGCCCAAGCGTGCGGGGCAGACGTGTCGCGAACGCCGTGACGGCCGGCGTTGCAAGCACAAACGGGGGTTCTTCATCCACTGCAAGTTACCTTTGCTGCGGGGTGAACGCAAGGTAGCTTGTAGCAGCTTGGATGCGTCAGACTTCCAGCAATGGCCGAGTGGCTGTGGATACTCCAGCTCTGGCACAACGGACGGTCGTCCGCCTCTCACGGCTTTCACGCTTACCGGCGACCGTGGGCGTCGCGCGGAGGAGCGGGGGATGCGGATCATCATCGACGACTTGTCCGGGCCGGAGATCGCCGAGTTCCTGGCCGAGCACGTCGAGGAGATGCGGGCGGTCACCCCGCCGCAGAGCAAGCACGCGCTGGACCTGGACGGCCTCCGCAGCGCTGACGTCACCTTCTGGACCGTGCTGCGGGACGGCACCGTGATCGCGTGCGGTGCGATCAAGCGCCTCGGCGGCGGCGACGCGGAGATCAAGTCGATGCGCGTCGCCCCGGCGCACCGCCGGCAGGGCGTCGCGTCGGCACTGCTTGAGCACATCTGCGCCGCGGCCACGGGGATGGGTCTCGCGCGCCTGTACCTGGAGACCGGGTCATTCGACTACTTCGCGCCCGCCAGAGGCCTGTACCTGAGGCACGGCTTCACGTACTGCGAGCCCTTCGCCGACTACAAACCGGACCCGAACAGCGTCTTCCTCACGAAGACGCTCTCACTGCCCGCTGGGCTGGGCGTCGCTCAGGCGCCCGCCACCTCGGCGTAGTGCTCGACCTCGGGGAACGGGTCGTAGAAGTGGTGCAGAAGGATGCGCCACTGCGCGTACTCGGCGGAGCCGCGGAACCCCTCGGTGTGGTCCCCCAGGCGCGCCCAGCGCACCAGCAGCGCATGCTCGACGATCATGCGGCCATCATGCGCCGCCCGTCTCGCGGGTAGGGTCAGGCGACGCCGCCGACCCGAGGAGGTCCTTGCATGAGCGACGAAGGCACCGCGCCGCCGCAGCAGCCCGCCGTCCAGATCACCGTGCCCGACGACGCCAAGCGCGGCGAGTACGCCAACTTCCTGGTCGTGACCCACTCGCCGCACGAGTTCACGCTCGACTTCTGCCAGGTGGTCACCGGCACCGACCCCGAGCGCATGCAGGCGGAGGTGGTCAGCCGCGTGAAGCTCGCGCCCACCATGGTGGGCAAGGTCATCCGCGCGCTGAACGACAACCTCACCGGCTACGAGGAGAAGTTCGGCCTCGTGAAGGAGATCGGCTGAGGCCAGGCCCGCGGCGCGCTCAGCCGATCTCGGCGAGCGCCTTCTTGTAGGACTCGGTGTCGCGCGCGTCCCAGCCGTTGAGCACCTTCCAGCGCAGCACGCCGTCGCGGTCGACCAGGAACGTGCTGCGCGACGCCGCGCCGACCCGCTCCTCGAACACCCCGTACTGCGCGGACACGGCGCCGTGCGGCCAGAAGTCCGACAGCATCGGGAAGTCGTAGCGCTCCTTCTCCGCCCACGCCTTCAGCGCGAACGGCGAGTCGCAGCTCACCGCCACCACCTGCGTGTCGTCGTTCTGGAACGCGCTCAGATCCTCCCCGATCGCGCACAGCTCACCGGTGCAGGTCCGCGAGAACGCGAACGGCATGAACACCACCACCACGTGCTTCTTGCCGCGGTAGTCCGACAGCCTCCACGGCTGCCCGTGCTGGTCCCGCAGCTCGAAGTCCGGCGCCTCCGCACCGATCTGCAGTTCCTGCTGTTCGCCCACCTGTGTCGCCTCCTGGTCGTCCGCCCGCGAAGCCGACAGTCTAGGGCCATGCCACCCAGCGCCGACGCCGCCGACCGCGGCACCCCGCACGCTGCCGCCGCCGGCTGGCGGCTGCTCGGCGTCGAGCGCGGCGAGCCCGCGGCGCTGCTGGCCCGGGGCCTTGAGCTGCTGGACGGCCTGTCCCCCGGCGACCCGCCCGTGCTGCGCTGGTACGTGCCGAGCGCGCCCGCGCTCGTGCTCGGCCGCGGCCAGCGCGACACCGACGTGCGCACGGACCTGCCCGTGGCGCGCCGCCACTCCGGCGGCGGCGCCGTCCTCATGGACGCCGACCTGCTGAGCCTCGACGTCGTGTTTCCCGCCGGCCATCCGATGGCCGCCGGCGACCTCGGCGAGGCGTTCCTGCGGGTCGGCGAGGCATGGGCCGCGGCGCTGGGCGACCTCGGCGTCACCGGACTGGAGGTGCACCGCGGCGCCTCCCCCGCCAGCCGCCTGGGCGGCCCGCGCGAGCGCCTGCTCGCCGCGGTCTGCTACGCGCTGCCGGGGCGCAGCGCCAGCGCCACAGCAGCCCGCACTGGACGAGCGTGCCGTGGCGGCGCCGGCGCTGCGCCAGGCCGACCAGCTTGCGCCCGCCGTGCAGCACCTCGCCGCGCCCCGGCAGCGCGTAGCAGACCGCGGCGAGCAGGCGCTCGCGCGGGCCGCCCAGGCGGCTTGCGGGGGAGGCGCCGCGGTGCACCTCCAGTCCGGTGACGCCGAGGTCGCCCAGCGCCGC
>DATMKC010000443.1:0-3694 GCA_035553555.1 Egibacteraceae bacterium
GGTAGTTGGTTCCGGCGTAGGCCGTTCGGAGGGCAGGGTCGTTGATGCTGTCCGGGCCGGACGGCCACTCCGTCACAAAGCGCCTGAGGAGCGGCAGGAGGGTCACGGCGGGGTTCGCGTAGAGGATGGCGGGCGCAACCAGCACGAGCGAGGCGACGCGCGGGTCGCCGGCGGCGAGGGCGGCAGCCACCAGCGCACCGACGGAGTGGCCGACGATGCTCACCCGGGAGTGGTGCCGGGCCAGCGACTCGAAGGTGTTCCGGCCGTCCTCCACCCAGTCCTGCCAGTTCACGGCCGCCAGGTCGCGGTAGTGGGTGCCGTGCCCGCGCAGGGGGGGGATCGCGTACGTGAAGCCGGCCGCCGCGAGGTGCGCGCCTAGAGGCTCGACGGTCCTCGGACGGGCGGTGAAGCCGTGCAGGACCAGGACGGCCCCGCGCTCGCTGCTGGAAGCTCCCGGTTCGGTCATGGAGTGATCGACCCCGAGACTAACAGGCGCGGGCGCTCAGGTGATCGAGAGCAGGTCGTGCACGATCTGGGCTGTCATGCCCCAGATGTCGTGGCCGCGCCAGTCGTAGTGATAGACGTGACCGCGCGCCAAGCCCGGCGGGAGGGTGGTGCCCGGCCGCAGCGGCCGCGTCTCGGTGCGCGGCTCGATGGCGCGCAGGTCCGCGACCGGCACGAGCAGCATCTCCGCGACCTCGCCAGGGTCGTGGCGGAGCACTGCCGAGGTGGGGAAGGCGCCGAGCACCGGCGTCACGTGGAAGCCCTGCGGCGTCCAGACGTCGTCCAGGTCGCCGAGCACCTGTACCTGGGTGGGTTCGAGACCCACCTCCTCGTGCGCCTCGCGCAGGGCTGCGTCGCGCGGCGTCTCTCCGGCGTGGATGGAGCCGCCTGGGAAGGCGATCTGGCCCTGATGCGTGGGGAGGTGGCTGGTTCGGACGGTGAGCAGCAGGCGCGGCTCGTCCTCGAGGGTGAAGGGCACCAGCACGGCCGCACGGCGGTAGGCGGCGATCTGAAGGGCGCGACGCTGCCTCGCGGCGAGGCGCGCGCTCCAGGCGTCGGGCGTGAAGCTGCTGCTCAAGGCCGGGCGGCGGCCTCCCGGGCGATGGCGTCGGCACGCTCTCGCAGGGCGAGCTCCGCGTCCACTCCCTCGCCGCGCGCCCAGTCCGCGACTGCCGCGAGGACCTCCGCGACCCCCTCGGGGCCGGCGGCCTCCCGCAGGGCGGCGAGGACGGCCTCGCGGTCGCCCTTCGGGCGGCCGGCTGCCTTCGAGACCTCGCGGTAGCGAGCGAGCGCGCCGAGGGAGCGGGGGACGCGCTCGGCCGGGTGCTTCTCGGGCTTGCCGCTGCGCTCCTCCGCCTTGATCGCCTGCCAGTTTCTCACGACGGCGTCGGAGTCGGGCGCGTGCACGTCCCCGAAGACGTGCGGGTGGCGGCGGATGAGCTTCTCGACGATGGCGCCCTCGATGGTGCCGTAGTCGTAGGCGCCCTCCTCCTCGGCGATCACCGCGTGGAAGGCAACCTGCAGGAGCACGTCGCCGAGTTCCCCGGCGGCCTCCAGGGGGTCGTCGCCTCCTAGGGCGTCGACGGCCTCGGCAGCCTCCTCGAGCAGGTAGGGGCGCAGGCTGAGGTGCGTCTGCTCGCGGTCCCAGGGGCAGCCGTCCGGGGCGCGCAGGCGGCGCATCACTTCGAGCAGGCGGTCCATACGGCGCGACTCTACCGGGGCGGCCTAGAAGAGGCTGCTGACCGACTGGTGCGTGTGCACGTGGTAGATCGCGGACGCGATGAGCGGCGCGATGGAGAGCACCGTGTAGGGATCGCCTGGACGGAGGGGGATCGTGTCGGTCACGATCACCTCCTTGATCGCGTCGTGAGACAGGTACTGCCGGGCGTCGCCGGCCAGCACCGCGTGCGTGGCGCAGATGCGGATGTCCGGCACGGCGCCGTTCTCCAGTAGAGCCTCCACGGCGCGGCGCAAGGTGCCGCCGGTGGAGATCACGTCGTCCACCAGGAGCACCCGCTGGAAGGCCACGTCGCCGATGACGGCCGTCACCTCGGTCTCGGTGTCGGAGTGGCGGCGCTTGTAGAGCAGGGCCAGCGGCAGGCCGAGCATGTCGGCGAGGCGGCGCGCCTCCGAGCCGCGCCCCGTGTCGGGCGAGACCACCACCGTGTTCGGCGCGGCCGTCTGCCGCAGGTACCCGGACATCGTGCGCAGGGCGCTCAACTGGTCCACGGGAACGTCGAAGAAACCCTGCACCTGCCGGGCATGCAGGTCCACCGTGATGACGCGGTCCACGCCGGCCGACTCCAGCAGGTTCGCGACCAGCTTCGCCGTGATCGGCTCGCGCCCCGTCACCTGCTTGTCCTGCCGCGCGTAACCGAAGTAAGGGATCACGGCGTTGATGCGCCCCGCCGAAGAACGTCGCAGCGCGTCCACCAGCGTCAGCAGCTCCATGAGGTGCGAGTCCACCGGCGGGCAGGTGCTCTGCACGACGTACACGTCATCGCCACGCACCGACTCCTCGAGGCGCACCTTGACCTCGCCGTCAGGGAAGCGGCCGACACTCAGGGCCCCCAGCGGCAGGCCCAGGGTACGGGCGATGGCACCGGCCAGGACCGGGTTGGCGGTGCCGGCGAAGAGCTTCACCTTGTCGCTGGAAAGCTGCATCCAAACGCGATGATACCGGTAGCGCGCGGGGGCCAAACGTCAGCAGTGTGTTCCTGCCAGAGCGTCCGGAGCGGGCAGCTATACTCGCGGGCGGCATGAAGACGACCACGGGCCGCCAGGCTGGAGCGCAGGGAAGTTGATGGCGGACGGGCCGCTCATAGTGACCATCGACGGGCCGGCGGCATCCGGCAAGTCCAGCGTGGCGCGCGGCGTCGCCAGCAGCCTCGGCGTGCCCTACCTGTCCAGCGGGCTGCTCTACCGCCTGGTCGCGGTCGCGGCCCTCGCCGGCAACGTGGACCCCACGAGCGAGGCCGCGCTCGCCAGCCTTCTTGCCCGGCACGACCTGAGGCTCGTGCCCGACCCGGCAGGCAACCGCGTGCTGCTCGACGGACGCGACGTGACCGACGAGACCTCGTCCAGCCGCGTGGACGAGACGGTCTCCCGCGTGGCGCAGCACCCGCGCGTGCGGCAGTGGGTGAACGAGAGCCTCAAGCGCCTCCCCGGACCGTTCGTGGCCGAGGGACGCGACATGGGAGCGGCGGTCTTCCCCGAGGCGCCCGTCAAGCTCTACCTGACGGCCTCCAGCCGCGTCCGGGCCGTGCGGCGCTCGCGGGAGCGCCCGGAGGACACGGACGCCATCGAGGCGGCCATAGTGGAGCGGGACGCGCGTGACGCCGTGAACTCCCGCCCGGCGCCCGACGCCGTTACACTCGACTCCTCGGAACTCAACCTGGAGCAGGTGATAGACCGCGCGCTGGACGAGGTGAGGAGGCGAATCGGTTGACACTGAAGCAGCCTGGCGAGGCGATCCACGAGAACAAGAGCCTCTGGATCTACGACCTGGTGAAGGCGACGACCCGCCTCTACTTCAACCTGCGCGGCTTCCGCATGATCGACGCGCACCACATCCCGCAGACCGGGGGCGCCATCCTCTCCGCGAACCACATCACGGGAATGGACCCCTTCGCGGTGGGCCAGCCCTCCAGGCGCCGCGTCTACTTCATGACTAAGAAGGAGCTCTTCAAGT
>DATMKC010000444.1:0-15418 GCA_035553555.1 Egibacteraceae bacterium
GGACCCGCCACGCAAATTCCGCCGCCCCCCGTACCCGCCGCCGCCGCCGGCGGCGGGTACGGGGGGCGGCGGAATTTGCGTGGCGGGTCCTCCCCTTCCGGCCCGGCCTGGGCTACGGTGCGGCCACTGGCGGGCCGAGCCCGCCGGCGGCAGGCTCGACTGGGCGAGGAGGGGCCGAGGTGCAGCGCCGGACGCGGTGGGCGGCGGTCCTGCTGCTGTTCGTCGCCCTGGTCGCGGTCGCGCCGGCCTGGGCGCAGGAACGGCCCTTCGGCGACACGCAGGTGTTCGCGCGCGTCGGCCAGCCGGGGCAGCCCGAGGGCATCGCGGTCGACTCGCGCGGCCGCGTCTACGTCAGCACCAACAACCGCGGCAAGGGCGGCCCCGGACCCTCCAAGATCTTCCGCTACTCCCCCGCGGGGCGGCTGGAGCGCGAGTACGTCGCGGAGGGGCAGAACCTCGCCGGCGAGCACGGCCTGCTGGGCATCGCGATCGACGCGGCCGACCGCCTCTACGTCATGGACTACGACCCGGCGCGCGTCCTGCGCTTCCACCCCGAGACCGGCGCGCAGGAGACCTACGCCACCATCCCGAACCTGCCCGCGTGCGGGCCGGGCGCCGCGCCGGACGGCTCCTGCGAGCCCGGCGCGCAGGACACCACCCCGTGGCCGAACTGGCCGGTGTTCGACGCGGACGGCAACCTCTTCCTCACCGACCTGCACCAGGCGACCATCTGGAAGATCGCAGCCGGCGGCGGCGTCGCCCAGCCGTGGCACCAGTCCGCCGACTACGAGTCGGTCTTCAGCCTCAACGGCATCCAGTTCGACCGGCGCGACGGCAGCCTGGTGTACGTGCTCACCGGCGGCTTCAACGCCGACTCACCGGCGCGCGGCGTGATCCACCGCCTGGCGGTCAACCCGGACGGCACGCCGGGCGAGCGCATCACGGTGTTCCAGACCCTGCCCGGCGAGGGGCCCGACGGCCTCGCGCTGGGCGAGTCCGGCCGCATCTACGTCGCCCTGGTGACCTCCAGCCACATCCTGGTACTGGAGCCGGACGGCACCGAGGTCGCGCGGGTGCCGGACCCCGTCAGCAACCGCACCCAGCAGATCCCCTATGACGCGCCCGCCTCCGTCGCCTTCCGCGGCACGTCCATCCTGGTGACCAACCACTCCTACTTCACCGCCAACCCGGAGTCCTGGGCCGTGCTCGACATGGCGGTCGGCGAGGTCGGCATGGCGCTGCACCACCCCGCCATCGGCGGCCGCGGCGCGCCGCAGGCGCCGCCGGCCACCCCCTCGACGCCGGTGCCGCGCCCGGCCGGCGAACTGCCCGCCAGCGGGCCCGGCCCGGTCATGCCCGTGGCTGGCCTGGTCGCGCTGGCGATGGGCGTGAGCAGCAAGGGACTCACACGCACTCCGCGCACGCACCGTCGCCCGGTGTCCTGAGGACCCCGGGCGACGGGTGTCGTCGGTAGCGGCCGGGATGGCTGAGGAGGCCGGAGAGAACCCTGGCCGTCACCGACAACGTCTGTGTGGCGGGCAGCCGAGACAGCCCGTCCGAGGAAGGCTGGATCTCCATTTCGCGGGAGTTGCACACCCCCGAAATCGTGAAGATCGGCCCGCCCATTGCGATCTTCGGATCTCTCCTGTCCGAGACCTTCAAAGATCGGCAGGTCGGGGCCCCGACCTGAGCGGGAGTTGTCCGGCTCAGAACGCGCCGTGGCGACCCTCGCCGGAGGCGAACCGCCCCGCGCCCTCGATCGCCTCGCCGGAGGCCAGCACCGCCATGCCGCCGTCGAACTCCTGCGCCAGCGCCTCCGGCAGCTCCAGCGACCACTGCTGGTAGGCGGACAGCCGGTCGCTGCGCAGGCAGACCTGCGGGAACGCGGCGAGCTGGCGCGCCAGCTCCATGGCCGCCTCGCACGCCTGACCCGTGGGCACCAGGCGGTTGGCCAGGCCGAAGTCCAGCGCCTCCTGGCCGGAGACGCCGCGGCCGGTGAGGATCATGTCCATGGCGCGGCTGTGGCCGACCAGCCTGGGCAGGCGCACGGTGCCGCCGTCGACCAGCGGCACGCCCCAGCGCCGGCAGTACACGCCGAAGACGGCGTCCTGCGCCGCCACGCGCAGGTCGCACCACAGCGCCAGCTCCAGCCCGCCGGCCACCGCGTTGCCCTCCACGGCGGCGATCACCGGCTTGCGCAGCAGCAGGCGCGACGGCCCCATGGGGCCGACCGACTCGGGGCCGTCCGGGGGCAGCAGCGGGTTGACGCGCCCTCCCGATGCCAGCGCCTTGAGGTCCGCGCCCGCGCAGAACGTGCCGCCGGCGCCGGTGAGGACCGCGACGGCGGCCGCCTCGTCCCGGTCGAAGTCGCCGAAGGCCTCGGCCAGCAGGTGCGCCGTGGGGCCGTCGACGGCGTTGCGGACCTCCGGCCGGTCGATGGTGACCAGCACCACCGGCCCGTCTCGCTCCACACGGACGCTCATCGGCACCTCACCCCCGTCACGCTTGCGGATTCGCTGCGGACCCTAGCGGCAGCCGGCGCCGGGCGGCAACGGCGTCCGGAGGTCTAGGATCGGCGCGCGCGAATCCGCGCCATGGCACCGAAGGGAGCACCCATGAGGCTCGGCATCAACATCGGCTACTCGGGGTCTGCGATCGGCGGCGTGTGGCCGATGATCGAGCAGGCCGACAAGCTCGGCTACGACTCGGTGTGGGCGGCCGAGGCGTACGGCTCCGACGCGGTGACGGTGCTGAGCTACATCGCCGCCAAGACCGAGCGCATCAAGGTGGGCAGCGCCATCCTGCAGATGCCGGCGCGCACGCCGGCGAACACCGCGATGACCGCGATGACGCTGGATGCGCTGTCCGGCGGACGGGTGCTGCTGGGGCTGGGGCTGTCCGGCCCGCAGGTGGTGGAGGGCTGGCACGGGGTGCCCTACGGCAAGCCGCTGCGGCGCACCCGCGAATACGTGGAGATCGTGCGCGCCGCGATCGCGCGCGAGGCGCCACTGGAGTACGACGGCCAGGAGTACCAGATCCCCTACCGCGGCGAGGACGCCACGGGGCTCGGCAAGCCGCTCAAGTCGATCCTGCACCCGGTGCGCGACCGCATCCCGATCTACCTGGCGTCCATCGGGCCGAAGAACGTGGAGCTCACCGCGGAGATCGCCGACGGCTGGCTGCCGATCTTCTACTCGCCGGAGCGCGAGGGCATCTACAACGAGCACCTCGACGCCGGGCTGGCCAAGGCGGGCCGCAAGGCCGACGAGATCGACATCGCGCCGACCGCCTACGTCGCGATGGGCGACGACGTGAACGCGTGCCGCGACATGCTGCGGCCGATGTTCGCGCTGTACGTGGGCGGCATGGGCGCGCGCGGCAGGAATTTCTACTTCGACCTGGCGTGCCGCTACGGCTTCGAGGAGGCCGCCACCAAGGTGCAGGACCTGTACCTGGACGGCAAGAAGGCGGAGGCCGCCGCGGCCGTGCCCGACGAGCTGGTGGACGAGTGCGCCCTGGTCGGCCCGGTCGAGCGCATCGTCGACCGCCTGGCCGCGTGGAAGGAGTCCCGCGTCGGCACGCTGATCGTCGGCACGATGCAGCCGGAGGTCCTGGAGCCCCTGATCAACGCGCTGTAGTCCCCCTGCGGAGTCGATTCCGGCCGATAGCGGCCACGATCGCCTCCGCAGGCGTCAGGGCAGGCCGAGGAGCGCGGCGGCGTTGTCGTGGCAGGCGGCGCGCAGCCAGTCGTCGCCGAGGCCCAGGCGCTCCAGCGCCTGGAGCTGGTGGGCGTACGGGTGCGGGATGTTCGGGAAGTCGGTGCCCAGCAGCACGCGCTCCGGGTGCTCGGCGATGCGCTCCAGGCAGTCCGGCGGGTACACGCTGCCCATCTGCTGCATGAAGTCGGTGAACGTCATGGTGGTGTCCAGGCGCACGTTCGGGTAGCGCAGCGCCATGTCCAGGAACTCCCGGTACTCCGGCCCGCCCATGTGGGCGATCACCGCGGCCAGCTCCGGCGCGGCCTCCAGGACCGGCCCGAAGAACTCCGGCCCCGTGAACGGGCCGGGCACCGGCCCGCTCCCGGCGTGCACCACGACCACCGCGCCCTCGCGCTCCAGGCGCCGCCACACGGGCCGCAGCAGCGGGTCGCGGGCGTCGAAGCGCCCGACTTCCAGGTGGATCTTGAACACGCGCGCCCCGCCCTCGATCGCCTCGGCGACGTAGGCGTCCACGCCCTCCTCGGGATAGAACGTCGCCGACTGCTTGCACTCCGGCACGCGCGCCGCGAACTGCGCGCCCCAGTCGTTCAGCCACCGCGCCATGCCGGGCTTGTGCGCGTAGAACAGGCTGGTGAAGCGGCGCACGCCCAGCGCGCGCAGCAGCGCGATCCGGTCCTCCTCGCGCTCCCGGTACAGCACCGGCCACAGCTGCCTGCCGTCCGCGCCCCGCACGGAGTCGAACCAGCCCCACACCTTGTCCAGCACCGGCTGCGGCATGAAGTGCGTGTGGATGTCGACGATCCCCGGCAGGCCGAGTCGCTGCCAGAACCGCGGCACGCGGTCGTCGGTCCACATGGCGCTCACTCCGCGCCGGCGTCCGGGTGCCGCGGCAGCGTCACGGTGAAGCGCGCGCCGGGATCGGCGTCGGAGTAGCGCACGTCGCCGCCGTGCGCCTCGGCGAGCTGGCGCACGATCGCCAGGCCCAGGCCGACACCCTCGGAGTCCCCGGCCGCGAACTCCTCGAACAGCCGCTCGCGCACCTCCGGCGGCAGGCCGGGGCCGTGGTCGCGCACGCTGAGCTCCACCAGCTCCCTGCCGGCCTCCGCGCGCACCTCGTAGGGCGGGTGCCCGTACTTCTGCGCGTTGCCCAGCAGGTTCCACACCAGGCGGTCGATGCGGCCGCGGTCGGCCTGGAGCTCCAGCTCCGGATCGATGTCGATCAGCACCGGCTCGGCGAAGTCGGCCGCGGCCTGCTCCACCACGGCGCGCAGGCGGCACGGCTCCCTGACGATGGTGATGCGCCCGGCGTCGGCGCGGGCCGCGTCCAGCAGGTCGTCGGCCAGGCGCCCCAGGCGGTTGGCCTGCCGCTCCACGCTGGCCAGCAGGTCGTCCACCTCCTGCGGCTCGATCTCGTCGCGGCGCGCGCGCAGGACGTGCGCCACGCCCTTGAAGACGGTGAGCGGCAGGCGCAGGTCATGGGCGATGGTCGCGACGAAGCGCTTGCGCAGCGCCTCCAGGTAGCGCAGCCGCGCGTTGGTGCGCTGCTCGATGGCGATGAGCCTGGCGCCACCGATGGCGATGGCGGCCGACTCCACCAGCGCGCGGGCGACCTGCGGCGCGAGCGCCGCGGTGCCCCGGCCGGTGTGCACCATGAACCACATCGGCTCGTCCTCGGTAGCCCACGGCAGCGGGATCACCAGCTCGCCCAGGTGGTCGGTCTCGTCGGCCTCGCGCCACGGCGACGCCCACAGCACCCGCCGGGCGCCGTCGCGCTCGGCGACCACCGTCGCGCTGCGCGCGTCCAGGCAGCGCACGGTCTCGTCGCACAGCGTCGCCAGCACCTCCTCGGGGTCGCGCCGGGACGCGATGCGGCGGGCGGCGCGGTTGACCCGCGCGAGCACGACCACCTGGCGCTCCAGGTCTCGGCCCACGACGCCGCCGATGAGCGCCAGCACGAACAGGAACAGCGGCGGCAGCACGACGTCGGCCAGCGCCACCTCGGCGCCCTCCGGCGACAGCGCCGGCAGGATCAGCGCGGGCAGGGTGCCGACCCACGCGGCCAGGGCGCCGGCCATGCCGAAGCGCACCGCGCCCTCCAGCGGCAGCAGCGTGAGCACGGCCCAGGTGGTGCTGGAGGGGTCGGAGCGGTACAGCCACACGAACGCCGAGGCCAGCGTCACGTCGGCGAGCAGCAGGGCCATGCCCAGGCGGTCGAAGCCCTCGCGGCGGTTGGTGACCCGGATGCCGACTTCCGCGGCCACGCACACCAGCGCGTACAGGCCGACCACCAGCCAGGCAGCCGCGCGCGTGGGGCCGTCCACGCCGCCGCTCGCCCCGGGCGGCTCGGCCAGGACCACGTGCAGCGCAAGGAAGCCGACCGCGAACCAACGCGCGGCGGCGACGACCCGCTCACGGCGCCGCTGCGCGGCGTACCGATCCATGGCGGAAGGCTAACGGGCGGTGGTGCCCGGTGCCGTCAGGAGCGGGCATGATGTGCGCATGCCACGAGTGCAGCCCGCCCCGGACCTCGCCGAGCGCCTCGCGCCGCTGGAGGTCACCGCCTTGGACGGCTCCGCCGTGCCGCTGGGCACGCTGTGGGACCAGCGCCCGTTGCTGCTGGTCCACCTGCGTCACTTCGGGTGAATGTTCTGCCGGGAGCACGTCGCGCAGTTGCGTGACCACAAGGCAGAGATCGACCGCCGCGACGTCGCGGTGGCGGCCGTGGGCACCGGCGACCTGATGTACGCGAGGGACTTCGCCGAGGACAAGCGGGTGAACTTCCCGCTGTACGTGGACGACGCCAAGGCGAGCTACAAGGCCGTCGGCACGCGCAAGGGCAGCGCGCGCAGCTTCGCCAAGCCCCGCGTGATCGCCAGTGCGGCGCGCGTCACCGCCAAGGGGCACATCCAGGGCAAGCTCGGCCCGGCGCACATGGTCCTGGGCGCGACGCACGTGATCCGCCCGGACGGCAGCGTGGCGTTCGCGTGGGTCAACGGGGACTTCGACGACAACGCGGACTTCGCCGAAGCGCTTCGCTCGCTGGACTGACCAGGCCGGTCACGGGCCCAGCAGTTCGAGAGGGATCACCGCGACGCCGTCTCGCCGACGGTAGGCGTGCGGCCCGCTGTGCACTACCGCGATGTCCACCAGGCGCTCGCCGATCCGGCTGGCCAACCAGCGCAGGTGCGCGACATCGCGGTCGTCCACGGCAGAGCCGAGCTTCACCTCGATCGCGACCACAGCCCCGTCCCGGCGCTCCACGATCAAGTCGATTTCGTGTCCGCCGCCGTGAGTGCGCAAGTGCCACACCCGGGCCCCCGCCGCCTGGGCGAACACCCGTACCGACAGGGCCGCCAGGGATTCGAACATCCGGCCGAGCAGCACGCCGTCGGAGAGCAGAGCTGCCGTGTCCACGCCGAGCAGGGCGGCCGCCAGCGCCGGGTCGGCCAAGTGCCGGGCGGGAGCCTGGCCGACCTTGGTCAGCTGGCGCAGCGACGGAGCCCAGCCAGGGAGGTCGTCGACCACCCACAGGCGCTCCAGCGCGCCGTGGTACGCCAAGACGGTGACCTTGGCCGGCGTGCTGCCATCTCCGGCCGTCGCGGCGTCGCGGATGGCCTCCAGGGACGCCGTGGTCCCCGTCGCAGCCGCGAAGGCGCGCAGCCACCGCCGCAGCGTCTCCGGCCGCCGCAGCCGGTAGCCGCTTTCCGGCACGTCGCGCTGGATGATCTGATCGACGTAGCCGTCCAGCGCCACCGTCCGCGCGCCCTCCCCGAGCGCACGCAGGCCAGGAAAGCCCGAGGCGACGATCTCGCTCGCGTAGCCGGCGAGGTCCATCGTCGCCTCACCTGTCACCGCACCGCGCGCGCCCGACAGGAGCGCGGCCAGCGACACCGTCGTGGGGGACTGCCGGCGCTCCGGCAAGGTCATCGGCCGCATACGCAGAGAAACCACGCGGCCGGCACCGGTATGCGCCGTGACGTGCTGGGGCCGCGCCGACCCGGTCAGGACGAACCGCCCCGGGCTGGGGTCGACGTCGACGGCGCGGCGGACGGCGTCCCAGACGGGAGGGACCAGCTGCCACTCGTCCAAGAGCAGCGGTGCCGGCCCCGACAGCGCCTGATCGGGGTCGGCCTCCGCCAGCGCCCGCGCGGCGGGACGGTCCAGCAGCACCTCGCCCGCGGCGACGCGGCGCGCGGTCTCCGTCTTGCCGACCGCCTTGGGGCCCTCGACGGCCACGGCGGGCAGCGACGCGACCAGGCGCGCGAGCTGTTCATCGACGACGCGCGGCAGATATTCCTGCGCCGGCCCGGCAGACGCTCCGCGCATGGGCCCTCCTCGCTTACCATACTGTTTCTCCTGCCTTTACTCTACCATTTCTCGACGTTTGGCCACCTCACTTCTCCACAAGGGTGGGCGCACGCCGGCGCCGGCATGCGCGCCTCGGGCCCAGGGGTGTTCAATGCACAGGCTTGGTCCAGGCCTTCTCCGCCCAGGAGCGCACCCATGAGCATCAACCGGCCGCGCAGCACCGACGTCACCGAGGGGTTCCAGCGGGCGCCCGCGCGCGCCATGCTGCGCGCCGTCGGCATGAGCGAGGAGGACTTCTCCAAGCCGCAGATCGGCGTGGCGTCGTCCTGGAACGAGGTCACGCCGTGCAACCTGCCGCTGGCGCGCCTGGCGCGCGTGGCCAAAGAGGGCGTCCGCGCCGCCGGCGGGTTCCCGGTGGAGTTCGTGACCATCGCCGTCAGCGACGGCATCTCCATGGGCCACGAGGGCATGCGGGCCTCGCTGGTGTCCCGCGAGGTCATCGCCGACTCCGTCGAGACCGTCATGCACGCCGAGCGCTTCGACGCGCTGGTGGCCTTCGCCGGCTGTGACAAGTCCCTGCCCGGGATGATCATGGCCGCCGCGCGCCTGGACCTGCCCGCGGTGTTCCTCTACGGCGGCACGATCATGCCGGGCGAGGTCGACGGCCGGAAGATCGACATCAAGGACGTCTTCGAGGCCGTCGGCGCGCACGCCGCCGGCACGATGAGCGACGAGGAGCTGCACACCATCGAGTCCAACGCCTGCCCGGGCGAGGGCTCCTGCGGCGGCATGTACACCGCCAACACGATGGCGTGCGCCTCCGAGGCGCTGGGCATCGCGCTGCCGGGCGCCGCCTCGCCGCCGGCCATCGACCCGCGCCGCGAGGACCTGGCGCGCCGCTCCGGCCAGGCCGTCCTGGGCCTGCTGGAACGCGGCATCAACGCCCGCAAGATCATCACCAAGGAGTCCCTGGAGAACGCGATCGCCGTGGTCATGGCCGTGGGCGGCTCCACCAACGCCGTGCTGCACCTGCTCGCCATCGCCAACGAGGCGCGCGTGGAGCTCAGCCTGGCGGACTTCGACCGCATCGGCAGACGGGTCCCGCACATCGTGGACTCCAAGCCGCACGGCCGCTTCCTGATGAGCGAGATCGACGAGGCCGGCGGCCTGCCGGTGGTGATGAAGGCCCTGCTGGAGCGCGACCTGCTCCATGGCGACTGCCTCACCGTCACCGGCAGGACCATCGCGGAGAACCTCGCCGGCATGGACATCGCCGCGCCCGACGGCGAGGTGGTGCGGCCGCTGGACCGCCCGATCAACGCCGAGGGCGGCCTGGCGGTGCTGCACGGGTCGCTGGCGCCCAACGGCGCCATCGTGAAGGTCGCCGGCCTGGACGACATGGTCTTCGAGGGCACCGCGCGCGTGTTCGACGGCGAGCAGGCCGCGATGGACTACACGCTGGCGAACAAGCTGGTGCCGGGCGACGTCATCGTCATCCGCTACGAGGGCCCCAAGGGCGGGCCCGGCATGCGCGAGATGCTCGCCGTGACCGCGGCGGTGAAGGGCGTCGGCCGCGGCGGCGACGTGGCGCTGCTGACCGACGGCCGCTTCTCCGGCGCCACCCACGGGCTGTGCATCGGCCACGTCGCGCCGGAGGCGGTGGACGGCGGGCCGATCGCGCTGGTCGCCGACGGCGACCGCATCCGCATCGACGTGCCCAACCGCACGCTGGACGTGCTCGTGGACGAGGCGGAGCTGGAGCGCCGCCGCGCGGACCTGAAGCACCCGGAGCCGCGCTACACCTCCGGCGTGCTGGCCAAGTACGCCAAGCTCGTGTCGGGCGCGGAACTGGGCGCGATCACCAACCCGTAAGCGGGCTGTCGGGCCGCCGTAGCCCGGGCTGACTACTCCTGGCGTCACCCATTGGGGTGATTTGCGACTAGGCGCCTCTAGCCCTGTTCGGGGACTGCCGATCCGCCAGGCATGAAGCGTGTCCGGCTCCTGCTCCTCGTCCTGCTCGCCTGCGCCCTGGTGGCCCCCGCCAGCGCGTCCGCGTCGGCGGAGCACTCGTCCTCGGCGGCCGCCCAGGTCGCCGCGACCACGGCGGGGCAGGCCGAGCAGGAAGACGGCGACCCGGCCGGCGAACGCCTGTCCGTGGTGGTGCGGACCGAGCACGGCCTGGACGTGCGGCGCCTGCCCGCCGGAGCGCCCGGCGAGGCCGAGGAGGCGCTGCGCCGCCTGCGCGCGCTGGACTCCGTGGTCGCCGCAGAGCGCGACGTGCCGGTCAAGGCGCTGGGCGACCCGCTGCGCCAGCACCAGTGGGGCCTTGACCGCCTCCACGCCGAGCAGGCGTGGACGTCGACGCAAGCCTCCGGCCAGAAGGTCGCCGTGGTGGACACCGGCGTGGACGCCGCCCACCCCGACCTGGCCGGCGTCGTGCTCAGCGGCTACGACGCGTTCACGCCGGGCGGTGACGGCCGCAACGACGCCAACGGCCACGGCACCCACGTCGCCGGCATCGTCGCCGCGGTCAGTGGCAACGGCATCGGCGTCGAGGGCCTCGCCCGCAGCGCCAAGATCCTGCCGGTGAAGGTGCTCCAGGACGACGGCAGCGGCTACTCCAGCGACGTGGCCGAGGGCATCCTGTGGGCCATCGCCAACGGCGCCACCGTCGTGAACCTGAGCCTGGGCTCGCCGAACACGTCCTCGTCCGTGGACGCCGCCATCGAGCAGGCGATCCAGAAGGGCGTCGTCGTGGTCGCCGCGTCCGGCAACGAGGGCGCCAAGGGCAACCCGGTCATGTGGCCCGCCGCCCTGCCGGAGGTCGTCTCCGTCGGCGCGATCGACTCCACCGACCAGCGCGCCTCCTTCAGCGGACACGGCGACTGGCTGGACCTGGTCGCCCCCGGCGTGCAGATCGCCTCGACCATGAGCGGCGAGTACATGTACAGCTCCGGCACCTCGATGGCGGCGCCGTTCGTGTCCGCCACCGCCGCGCTGGTCCGCACGCGCTACCCGTCGCTCACGCCCCCGCAGCTGGCCGACCACCTGCTGGCCACGGCCGAGGACCTGGGCCCGGCCGGCGAGGATCCCGAGTACGGCGTCGGGCTGGTCGACACGGTGAAGGCGCTGACCACGGCGCCGCCCGGGCTGGACCTGCAGGCCAAGGACGCGGTGACCCCGGTGGCGGCCACCAGCGACCTGGTGCGCGGCGCCACGGAGGTGAGCCGGACGGCGTTCCCGGCGACGGCGGCGGCGACGGTCGCGGTCCTGGCGCGCGACGACGCGTTCGCAGACTCGCTGGCCGGTTCCGCGCTGGCGTCCACCGACGGCCCCATCCTGTACACGACCGGCGGCCCGGACGCACCCCTGCGCGCAGAGACCGCCACGGAGCTCACGCGCGTGCTCGCTCCCGGCGGCGTGGTGCACGTGCTGGGCGGTCCGGGCGCGGTGTCCGAGCGCGCCGTGGCCGACGTGCAGGCACTGGGCTTCACGGTGGTGCGCCTCCAAGGTCCCAGCCGTGTCGAGACGGCCCTCGCGATCGCCGACGCGGTGTCGCCCGCGCCGTCGCGCGTGATGCTCGCTCGCGCCGACCAGTGGGCCGACGCGGTGACCGGCGGCGCGTACGCCGCCAGCAGCGGCGTGCCGCTCCTGCTCACGCAGTCCGACAGCCTCCACCCGGCCGTGGCGGCGTGGCTCGCGGCCAAGCGCCCCTCCGAGGTGATCCTGCTGGGCGGCGAGAGCGCGCTGTCGGCCAACGTGGCCGCGGCCGTGCCGGGACGCGCCACGCGCGTGTCCGGCCCAACCCGCGCCGGCACCGCCGTGGCGGTCGCGAAGTCCCTGTGGGGCCGCCGCGACGGCGCCCCAGGCGACCGCTTCGTGGCCGTGGACGGCTTCGCCTCCGACTCCTGGTCGCCGGCGCTGGCCGCGTCGGTGCTGTCCGCTCGTCAGGCGGCGCCCCAGATCCTGGTCAACGGCGGGGCCCCGAGCACGGTGTCGCCGGAGACGGAGGCGTACCTGACCGAGCTGGGCTACTCGTCGTCGAAGTCGGCCACGGCCTACCTGGTGGGCCCGAAGGTCGGCGCGGGCACCGAGGACAGCCTCAACGCGCTGCTCACCCAGTAGCGGTCCCAGCCCGCGTTACACCCGGGGTCAGCGCTCGGCCAGCAGGTCCGCGGTGACGTCGGTGACCGCCGGCGTTCCACACAGCGCCATGGCCCGCGCGAGCTCGACCCGGTAGTTCTCCAAGACCGCGCGCACGCCGTCGGCGCCGTCGACGGCCAGCCCCCACAGCACCGGGCGGCCCAGCAGGACCGCCCGCGCGCCCAGCGCCAGCGCCCGCACCACGTCGGTGCCCCGGCGGATGCCGCCGTCGACGTACACCTCCGCGCGCTCGCCCACCGCCCGCACCACGTCCGGCAGCGCCTCGGCCGTGGGGATTGCGCCGTCGAGCTGCCGGCCGCCGTGGTTGCTCACCACGATCGCGTCCGCGCCCGCCGCCACGCAGGCGGCCGCGTCGTCGCCGCGCAGCACGCCCTTGACCACCAGGGGCAGGTCGGACAGGCCGCGCAGCCACCCCAGGTCGTCGAACGTCAGGGACGACTCCACGGCGTGCTCGGCGTAGGCGCGCAGCGCCGAGCCGTCCGTCGGCACGTCCGCGGCGGACGGCGTGTCGCCCAGGTTCGCCTTCACCACGCCCATGGGCAGCGCGAAGTTGTTGCGCTCGTCGCGGCGGCGGTAGCCCAGGACCGGCAGGTCCACGGTCAGCACGATCGCCCGGTAGCCGCTCGCCGCCGCCCGGCGCACCAGCTCGGCGGTCAGGCCGCGGTCGGTGTGCACGTACAGCTGGAACCAGCGCGGCGCGTCGGGCGCCGCCGCGGCCACCTCCTCCATCGCGGTGTTGGCGAACGTCGACACGACCATGACCGTGCCGAACGCGGCGGCGCCGCTGGCCGTGGCGGCCTCGCCGTCCGGGTGGGCCAGGCGCTGGTACGCCGTGGGCGCCACCAGGACGGGCGCCGCCACGGGGACGCCGAGCACGTGCGCCTCCGTGGACACCGCCGAGACGTCGCGCAGGACGCGCGGGCGCAAGCGCAGCCGCTCCCACGCGGCCAGATTCTCCCGCAGCGTGCGTTCGTCGTCGGCGCCTGACACGTAGTAGTCATAGGCGCCCGCGTGCAACGATGCGCGGGCCAGGACCTCGAGGTCCTCAGGAGTGGATCCGGGTTCGACCGCCATGGGCTCGAAGGCTACGGCAGCAGGAGGAACCATGAGGCAGCGGCGAGGCACTCGCGGACGGCTCGTCACCGCGCTGGTGGCGCTGGTGGCGGGGGCGGCGCTGCTGCCGCTGCTGCCGGCGACGGCGGCGCCCAACGGCTACGTCGAGATGAGCGACGGCGTGCTGATCGCGGTGAACGTGCGCCCGCCCCGCAACTTCGTCGAGGGGCGCCGCTACCCGGCCGTGTTCGAGATGTCGGGCTACGACGGCGGCTCGGCCAGCGACCAGACCCTGATGGGCGACATCGCCGACGCCTTCGGCTACGAGGGCGAGGTGCCGTTGCGCGAGGACTCCCGCCAGCTCACGCACCGCTTCGAGGGCGACTACTTCACCATCCACGCCTCCGTGCGCGGCACCGGCTGCTCGGGCGGCACGTTCGACCTGTTCAGCTGGCGCGCGGCGCTGGACGGCCACGAGGTCATCGAGTGGATCGCCCGGCAGCCGTGGTCGGACGGCAACGTCGCCCTGATGGGCCACAGCTACGGCGGCATCACCGGCTTCATGATCGCCGCGACGCGCCCGCCGCACCTGCGCGCCGCCACGCTGTCCGGGCTCATCGACGACCTCTACCGCGGCATCACCTACCCCGGCGGCGTGTCCAACTACGGCTTCCCGCTGGCCTGGACCGGCGTCATCCGCCCGTTCTACGACCTCGGCGGCGGGCTCGCGCCGGGCATCGTGCGCACGCAGGACCCGGTGTGCGCGCAGAACCAGGCGAGCAAGAACCGCACCGTGCTGGAGGACCCGATCGTCAACGGCGTCGGCGACACGGACTCCAACTGGTGGCGCTCGCGCTCCCTGATCAGCTACGTGCACCTCATCGACGTGCCGATGCACATCACCGGCGCCTACCAGGACGAGCAGACCGGGCCGCGCGGCCCGTTCCACCTGTTCGAGAAGCTGCCCACCCACATCCCGAGGCGCCTCGTCATGACCAACGGCGACCACGGCACCCAGCAGGGCCCGGACGCCGTGTGGGACGACCGCGTGGCGTGGGTCGACCAGTTCACCCGCGGCCTGCCGAACAGGTTCGATCCCATCCCGGCACCCGGCGGCGGCACGCGCGCGCACAGCTCCACGCGTGTGCTGCTGGAGTTGCACAGCGGCGTGCACGAGGGCAGCCAGGGCACCCACGACGAGCGCCACCCGAACGGCGTCGTGGACAAGACCGCCTTCCCCCTGGAGAACACCCAGTGGACGGACCTGTACCTGCGCGGTGGCGGCGCCCTGTCCACCACGCCGCCGGCGGAGGCGGAGGAGCCCGCCCGGTACGTCTCCGGGAGCGGGCGCCAGTCCTGGAGCTACCAGGCCGGGCCCGCGGCCGGCTCGGAGCTGTCCACCCCGGACGGCCCGGACGAGGCGGTGTACGCCACGCCGGCGTTCACGCAGGACGTGCTGATCGCGGGGCCGATGGCGGCCACGCTGTTCGTGGACACCACCGCGCCCGACACCGAGCTGTTCGTGCAGCTCATCGACGAGGGCCCGGACGGCAGCCGCAGCTACCTGCAGCGCGGCATGCTGCGCGCCAGCCACCGCGCACTGAACGTCGCGATGTCGGACAAGACCGCCGACGGCCGCATCTACCGGCCGTTCCACCCGCACACCAACCCGACGCCCGTGGTGCCCGGGCAGGTCAACGAGTACGTGGTGGAGATCTTCCCAGTCGGCCACGTCCTGCGCGCCGGCCACCGCCTCGTCGTGAAGGTCCACGCGCCACCGCGAGTGGACAGCTTCAACGCCTACGTGCCCCGCTACGCGCCGTCGGTGAACACCATTCACCACGGTCCGCGGACACCGTCGCGGCTGCTGCTCCCCGTGGTGCCGCTGGCCGGCGTGCGCCTGGGACCGGAGATCGCCTGCGGCCGCCAGGAGGCCGTGCGCTGCGTCCCGGGCGGCGCCGACGGGAGCTGACCGGCGTCTGGCGTGCGGCTGACCTGGCCCGGACGGGTCATGTCCGCCCCTGGCCGGGCGGCCCATGACGACAGCCGCCCGGGACGATCTTGACGGTTTCCCTGCCCGTGGGGGCCTGCACGATCCCCCGCTTGGGGCACCATCGGCATCACGATGTCGACGCGTGCTTTCACGCGCCGGCGCGTCCATATGCTCGCTGCAC
>DATMKC010000445.1:0-3521 GCA_035553555.1 Egibacteraceae bacterium
TGGGTGCAGGTCTCGTGGGTGTTAGAAGGGCACGTCGTCAGCGGCGGGCGCCTGTGCCGGCGGGGGCGCGCCGCCCCAACTGGTCTCGCTGCCGCCGCCTCCGCCGCCACCGCCGCCGCCGGAGCGGTTCACCTTGGTGATCTTGGCGGTCGCCCAGCGCAGGCTCGGGCAGATCTCGTCCGCCTCGATCTCGGTGACCCAGCGGGTCTGGCCTTCCTTGTCCTCGTAGCTGCGGCTGATCAGACGGCCGGTGACGAGGACGCGAGTGCCCTTGGACAGGGACTCCGCGACGTTCTCCGCGTAGTCGCGCCAGACGTTGATGGTGAAGTAGCCGTCCAGCTTGTCGTCCCAGGAGTTGGACTCCTTGTTGAACATGCGCCGGTTCACCGCGACCCGGCAGTTGGCCACGGCCACGCCGTTGGGCGTGTAGCGCAGCTCCGGGTCGTCGGTCAGGTTGCCGACGATGGTGATCACGTTGTCGTTGGCCACGGCGTGGTCTCCTCGCTCGCGTGGTCCCGCGCGTCGCGGGCTGGTCGCTTCCGGGTGGGGAAGCTCGTCGGGGAAGAGGCCTAGGCCGCGGGCTTGGACTGGCGCTTCAGGCGCGCGCCCGGCCGAACGACCTTGTGGCGGATGATGTCGTCGGTGATCTTGAGCTGGCGCTCCACCTCGTTCAGCCCGTCAGGGGAGGCGTCGAACTCCACGACCGTGTAGTAGCCCTCGGTCATGTGATCGATCTCGTAGGCGAACTGGCGCTTGCCCCACTGGTCGACCTTGTGCACGGTGCCGCCCTGCTGGGCGATCAGGTTCGTGAACCGGTCGGAGAGCGCCTGCTGCGCGGCCTCGTCGAGGCTGCCGCGGGAGATGAACATCAATTCGTAGGTACGCAAGAGCGGACCATCCTCTGGTCTAGTGGCCCCCGCTGCCGGATCCGCCAGGCACGGCGAGTCCCGCCAGGAGCAGGACGGAAGCCGCCACAGTACCAGCCGCTCGGACTTCCCTCCACCCGGAGCCAGCACCCTAGCGGCCCGCTGCGACAGCGCACCCCGCCCATCCACAGTCGGCGGAGCCGTGCCCCCGACTGCTCACGGCAGGGCGCGCCATTCGGCCTCGTCGGTGTGCCAGTCGCCGTACAGCGCCCAACCCACGCGCGGCCGCCGCTCGGGCGGGAGGTCCGCCAGTCCCCGGCGCAGTCCGCGTGCGGCCGCCTCGACGCGCTCGGCGGGCCAGTGGCCGGCGTTCCATTCCTGGTAGCTGGGCACGCCGACGAGCAGGTCCGTGCCCGTGGGCAGCGCCCGTGCGAGCAGGCGCGTGTTTCGCGCGACGAAGCGCTCATAGAGGTGCCGGAACGGCATGGCGCTGTCGTAGGTCATGACCGCGATCTGGTCGGCGTGGCGGGCGACGGCGCGGTGAAAGTCGATCGTCCACGGGTGATAGCGCGGCACCACGGTGCGGATCAGCCGCTCAGCCCCAGGGAACACCGGTACTTCCTCGGCGGCCACGGACAGCACCGCGCCCGGATGGCGATCGAGCATGCGGTCGGTCTGCTCCAGCAGCGCCAGGAAGTGGCGGTCCCCGTCCCAGATCGGCTCGATGTCGTAGTGCACGCCGTCGTAGCCGCGCCGCAGGAACCCCTCGGCGCTTCGGACGACCCCGGCCTGCGCGCGGTCGTCGCGCAGGTCGAGCAGCCCGCCTCCGCGCGCCTCCGCCTGCCCGAGCCAGGCCTGCACGCGCAGATCCGGGAGGCGGCGGTGCATCGCCCCGGCGAACTCCTCGGCGTACGGCGACGCCTGAAGCGTCAGGCCGCCGTGGGCGTCCAGCGGACCGACGTGCACGTAGATGTCCGTCATGCGGGCTTCGCGCAGGCGCCGTGCCAGGCGATCGACCGCCTCCTCGTCCACGGGCTCACCCACCCAGCGATGGGTCAGCCACGCCGCGCGGGGCGCCTCCTCATCCACGGCGGCTTCGCCGTCCAGCAGGCCGGCAGCCCATGACAACACCAGCAGCGCCACCACCACTACTGCTGGCGCCACGATCGCGATCCGAGCACGCCTCATGTGCTCGTGCCGCCGTCGCGCTCCTCGAAGCGATGCTCGTGGCGGAAGGACGCGAACGGCCCGCGCACCTGCTCGTCGACGAATCGCACCGGAGGTTCACACGCGCTGATGCGGCTGCTCATCGTCCATGGCAGTCCCCAGTGCCGGGCCCGCCACGTGACCGTGTCGCCCAAGTCGAGTCTCTCCGTCAGGGGCCGGGCTCGTCCTCCACGATCTCCAGGCGCTCGTCGACCTCCGCCTTGGTGAGCGGGCGCGGCGCCGGCGGCTCGTAGTCCCGCAGCGCGGCGACCGTCGAGGCGACGTCGCGCGTCACCTGGAACAGCTCCAGCAGGCTCGGCTCGGCAAGCTGCTCGTCCACCATGCGCTGGAACTGCGCCAGCAGCGGGTCCCAGAAGCCCTCCGTGTCCAGCACCACGATGGCCCGGTCGTGCCAGCCGAGCTGCTTGAGCGTGATCATCTCGACCAGCTCCTCCACGGTGCCGATCCCGCCCGCCAGCACCACGAACGCGTCACTGCGCTCGTCCATCAGCGCCTTGCGCTCGCGCATGGTCTCGACGCGGATCAGCTCGGTGACGTCGCGCAGCTCGATCTCGCGCGTCGCCAGGCGGTGCGGGATGATCCCGGTCACATGGGCGCCGCCGGCGAGCGCCGCACGCGCCACCTCACCCATCAGGCCGATGTTGCCCCCGCCGTACACCAGCGCCCAGCCCTCGACGGCGATGGCGGCGCCCAGCTCCGCGGCCACCGCGCGATAACTCGGCCGCACCGCCTCGCTGGAGGCGCAGTACACGCACACGGACAGAACCTGGCCCATGGCGGCGATGCTACCCGTCACTCCGGCAGCGCCACGCGCCGGGACAGCTCCAGCAGCTCCGGGTCCAGGCGCACTTCGCCGGTGGCCACCCACCACAGGCGGGCGGCATGGTCGGCGGCCTCGGGCAGGCCCGCGAGCCAGGCCAGCGCCCGCTCGGCGTCCTCACGGTGGCCCTCGCACCATGCGTCGGCGCCGACCTCGGCCGCGCAGCGGCGCCCGAGCGCGCTCCAGGCGATCGGCCCGCACGTGGCGACCAGGCGCGCCTCCGCCCCGCAGCGGTCGCACTCGCCCGCCTCGACCGCCCGGGGCCCGAACTCGTCGTGGCCCAGCCAGGGATGGCGCGCGGCGAGCATGCCTCGCAGTGCCGCGCGCTCCTGTCGGCTCAGTCCGCTCACGCGTCGCGCCGCAGCCACCATCCGGCGAAGACCAGTCCGACCAATCCCGCCGCGATGGCGGCGAGCAGGCCGCCGTCCAGGCCACTGGCGGAGGCGGGCTCCGTGTCGGTCTCCTCCACCGGCGGCTCGCCGGCGTCCGGCTCGTGCACGACGCTGGCCGGGTCGTCGGAACCGGGCAGGTCGTCACTGGAGACGGGCGTGTCCGGGCCGGTGCCCACCATGGTCGGCTCGTCCGAGCCGGCGTCGCCGCCGGTGGTT
>DATMKC010000446.1:0-2280 GCA_035553555.1 Egibacteraceae bacterium
CGCCGTGGTGGGCGCCGCGCCGTTGGACTTCGGCGTGCGCCGGCGCATGGACACGGTGGTGAACCTGGTCGCCGAGCCGGGCGACGCGGCCCTGCGGCTGCTCATGGCCGACGTGCTCGGCTGGCTGGGCGACATCGGCGCGGCCGTGGTCAACGGCCTGGACGCCTACGTGGTGGGCTCCAGCCCGGCGCGCCAGCTCGCGCTGTTCGCGCACCTGGGGCTGTCCCACCCGCCGGCGCGCGTGCTGCGCGACCCGGCGGCCGTGGGGGTGGCCCTGGCCGAGCTGGGCCTGGCGGAGGCGGACGCCGAGGTGCTCGACGGCCCGCCCGCCGTGGTGCGCGAGCGCGTGGGCGGCCGGCGCGTCCGCCTGGAGTTCGCGGGCGGCCGGCTGGTGGGCGACGACGCCGGGCTGCCGGAGGTGGTGGTGGCCGCCGCGGCGGAGGTGCTGGGCACCGCGGCGGTGGAGTTCGGCGGCGTGACGCTGGCGCGCGACGGCGAGCGCGTGTGGTGGCTGGGCGCCGACACGCGCCCGGGGGTCTCGCCGGCGGCGCTGGGCGCCCTGGCCGAGCACGTCCGCTTCCGCGCCGGCCTCGGCTGACCCCAGGAGAGGTCAGGGCAGCGTGTAGGAGGCGACGCGCAGGGTCAGCTCGCCGTCGGCGGGGTCGTCGGCGAAGACGAAGACCAGCTCCTCCTCCGCGCCGCCGGCCAGGAACTGCACCGTCTGCTCGCCCTCGGACGGCTCCTGCCCGGGAAGGCGCAGCTCCGCCACGACCTGCACGTTCTCGGCGGTGCGCGGCCCGTCGTTGCGCACCCGGACCCGCACGTGGTGCTCGTCGCCCGCGGCGGTGACGTCCGCCATCGTCAGCGTGAAGCGCAGCTCGCCCGGCCCGCGGTCCAGCATCAGCGAGCCGATGCCCGCCAGGACCGCCAGCACCACCGCCAGGCTGATGCCCAGCGCGACGCGCTCCGCGCGGATGTTGCGCTCGTCGCTCGCGTTCACACCGCCAGCCTTCCCGCCGCGCCGCCCACGGAGGCCGGCAGCCCCAGGACCACGACCTGGCTCAGCATGTCCTGCCACGGGTCCTTGTCGTCGAACTGCTGGAACAGCGCCAGCAGCACGCCCGCGACCACCAGCGCCACCAGATACGACGCCAGCGTCTCCGTCCACGGGTGCTGCAGCACGCCCTGCTGCTGGCGGCGCGCGTCGACGTCGCCGAACCCGGCGGCGAACACGATGAGGTAGGTCGAGACCAGGGACAGCACCACCAGCGCAATCAGCCACAGCGGCGGCATCGCGGCGGTGAGCATCGGCACCTCGTCGGTCGGCGCGATGTTGAGCGCCACGAAGATCGCGCCCACCGCGGCGGCCCCCAGGTCCGCCACGGTCGCGTTCACCCGCGAGGCCAGCTCCGGCTCCGTCCCCGCCTCGCCGTCCGGGTCGACCCGCCCCCCCTGGAGGAAGTGGCGCGCCAGCGAGACGCCCATGGCGAACGGCATCGCCTCGTAGATCACCTTGCCCAGCGCCACGCTCAACGGCACGCCGGGGCGGATCTCCTGCAGCACCACCAGCACGACGGCGGACGACACCAGGCCGATGGCCAGCGCCTCCAAGCTGTCCTGCAGGATGCCGGCCGCCGTGCCGTCGTCGCGGCCGCGGAAGCCGCCCGTGACGTTCAGCGCCAGCACCACGGCGAACGTGAACGCCAGCACCAGCAGCATCTGCGCGGGCGTGGTGTGGCCGCCGACCCACCACACCTCCATGGTGTACAGCAGCGGCACGCCGAACAGCATGCCGCCGGAGAAGCCGCGCACCGCGTCGCGCAGCTCCACGCCCGCCGCGCTGTCCTGCTCCGCCGCCATGTGCCGCCTCCTCGGGGGTGCTCCTACCCGGAAACCGGCGGCGCGAAGCGGCCCGCGAGCTCGGGCAGGCCCCGCGCCTCGGTGACCGCGACGCCCGCCGGCAGGCGCTGCAGCGCCGCCCACGGCCCGCGCCGCAGCCACACCGGCCGCAGGCCGGCGCGCAGCGCCGGCAGCACGTCGTTGTCGACGCGGTCGCCCACGTAGGCCACGCGCTCGGCCGGCGCGTCCACCAGCTCCAGCACGCGGGCGAAGAAAGCCGGGTCGGGCTTGGCGACGCCCAGCTCGTCGCTCATCGCCATCACCTCGGCGTCCACGCCCAGCGCGCGCAGCTCCGCGGTGCGCGACGCCGGCTGGTTCGCGACCACCGCGACGCGCAGGCCCGCCCCGCGCAGCGCGGCCAGGCCGGGCAGCGCGTCCGGG
>DATMKC010000447.1:0-8088 GCA_035553555.1 Egibacteraceae bacterium
GGCGAGCGCGGCGCCAGCTCGCCGGGGTCGATGCCGCGCCACTGCGCCGGCGCGCACCCTTGGGCTGCACGTCGCGGCGGCGCGCGAGACCTTCGAGGAGTCCGGCCTGCTGCTGGCCACGCACGCCGACGGCTCGCCGCCGGACGCCGAGGCCCCGGAGGTCACGGCGATGCGCGTCCGTCTGGCCGACCGCGACGACCCCTGCGGCGGCGAGGAGTTCAACGCCTGGCTGCGCGAGCGGGGCCTGGTCCTGGAACTCGGCCGCCTGGCGTACTGGGCGCGCTGGATCACCCCGACCTGGGAGCGCCGCCGCTACGACACGCGCTTCTTCCTGGCGCGCGCCCCGGAGGGGCAGGTGGCTGGCTTCGACGACGTCGAGGTCACCGGCCAGCTCTGGGTGACGCCGGCCGAGGCGCTGGAGCAGGCGGCCTCCGGCACGCTGCACATGATCTACCCCACCATCAAGAACCTGGAGGAGCTGGCGGAGGCGTGCGGGGGGCAGGCCGGCGTCGACGCGGCGTTCTCCTACGCCGCCTCCCGGGAGGTGCAGACGGTGCTGCCGCACTTCGAGCGCACCGACGACGGCGGCTTCCGGGTGCTGCACCCGGGCGAGCCCGGCTACCCGGCGGAGCGCTACGCCGCGGATCTGGCGCGCTGACGTGGACCGCCTCGACGACCTGGTCCACCGCGTGCTGGCGCCCAACCCGGGCCCCATGACGCTGGAGGGCACCAACACCTACCTGGTGGGCGCGCCCGCCACGGGCGAGGTCGTGGTGGTGGACCCGGGTCCGGACCTCGCGGAGCACCGGGGCGCCGTGGAGCAGGGGGCGGCCGCCCTCGACGCCCGCATCGCCGGCGTGGTGCTGACCCACCACCATCGCGACCACGCGCAGGCCGCCGGCTGGGCGCACGACTGGGACGTGCCGCTGTGGGCGTTCGCCCCGGACCTCGTCGCCAAGGCGGCGCCGTCGGCGACGCCGGCCGCGCTGGCCGACGGCCGGACGCTGGAGCTGGCCGGCGTGCGCCTCCAGGCGGTGCACACCCCCGGGCACTCCAGCGACCACCTGTGCTTGCGGGTGATGGACACCGACGTGGTGCTCACCGGCGACCACGTGCTGGGCCGGGGCACCACCGTGGTGGTGTGGCCGGACGGCGACATGGCCGACTACATGGCCTCGCTGCGGCGCGTGGCCGCCCTGCCCGCCACCGCGCTGTACCCCGGCCACGGCCCGGCGCTGGCCGACCCGGCCGCGAAGGTGCGCGAGTACCTGGCGCATCGCGACGAGCGGGAGCGGCAGGTACTGGACGCGCTGCGCGCGGGCGACGACGCTCCCATGGCGGTCGTGAAGCGCGTGTACGCCGACGTCGACGAGGCACTGCACGGCGCCGCGGCGCGTAGCGTGCAGGCACACCTGGAGAAGCTGGTCCGGGAGGGCGCCGTCGTCCGCGACGGCGATCCCCGGGAGGAAGGGACGACCTACCGTGTCCGATGACCCCACCCGCCCGCTCGGCCCCGACGACCGCACACGGCCCCTGGCGCCGCAGGACGAGACGCGGCCGCTGAACGCCATGGGTGCCGGGGGCCGGCTCGACGACGAGCGCGCCTCGCGCGCCCGGACCGCCATGGCGCTGGCGGCCATCGCCGTGCTCCTGCTCGTGGTGGTGCTGCTGCTGGTCAACCGCGGCGGCGACGGCGACTCCACGACGGTGGGGTCGTCGCCGACGGAGACCTCCACCGAGGACGAGCCGACCGACAGCCCGTCGCCCACGCCGACGGAGACCGAGTCGCCCACGGAGGAGCCCGACGAGCCGCGCGAGCCCACCGACACCGACGCGGCCGAGTTCAGTGCCGCCTACCGTCCGCAGGGGGCCCAGGCCGTGCAGTCGGCCACCGCGGACCTCGACGGCGATGGGCAGAACGAGGTGGTGTTCGCCTCCATCCACTCCGACAGCGCGCGCATCGACATCGCCCGCTGGGACGGCCGGGAGTACCAGATCGTGTACACGGGCCAGGGTGGCGGCGCGGAGCGGCTCGACGACTTCCGCGTCGCCGACTACACCGGCGACGGCACGCGCGAGGTCGTGACCGTCCAGTCCGTCGGCGCGCAGGGCCAGAGCCTGTCCATCTGGGGCTGGAACGGCCAGGCGTTCGCGCCGCAGCGCGCCACCGGCGGCTGCTGGAACGGCTCGCACACGTTCGGCATCATCGGAGCCTCGATCGAGCGCGGCCGCATCCGCGCCAGCTGCGACGGGTCACCGCTGCCGGCCGCGGCCTGGCCCAGTGACGTGTACGTCTGGGACGCCGACGGCGGCGGCTGGGTCTACGACCACACGGAGGAGTAGGCGATGCCCTACCGCACGGTGCTCGTCGGCACGGACGGGTCGCTCACGGCGGCGCGCGCCGTGCAGCGGGCGGTCAGCCTGGCCGCCGCCACCAGCGCGCGGCTGGTCGTGGCCTACGTCGGCGACCCCGCGACCGGGCGGCAGGTGCTCGAAGCGGTGGCGCAGCAGCACGCCGACGCCGGCGTGGAGCTGGTGCACAAGCTGCTGGAGGGCGACCCGGCCGACGCGCTGCTGGGCCTGGCCGCGGCCGAGCACGCCGACGTGGTGGTGGTCGGCAACAAGGGCATGACCGGCGCGCAGCGCTTCCTGCTGGGCTCGGTGCCCAACAAGGTCAGCCACCAGGCGCGCTGCGACGTGCTCATCGTCAACACCTCGGCACGCGACTGACGCGTCCCCCAGCGGCCGGGGCGGGGGCGCGCTCAAGACCCGATTGTCTACGGATCCTTACCGCCGGGTAACATCGAGCGACCGCCAGGCGGGCTCCCCGCTGTGGGGGGAATCCGTTTCCGCCAGACCGGGACAACGTCGTCCCAGGAGGACCGAAGCGCCGTGGCCGTCGAGCTCCCGAAGTCGAAGTCCGTTCTCGCCAATCCCTCGCAGGAAGAGCTCAAGGAGCTCGTGGCGAAGATGCCGAACGCCCAGCTCACCGAGTTCGGCAACTACAA
This sequence comes from Egibacteraceae bacterium, assembly GCA_035553555.1. GTDB lineage: Bacteria > Actinomycetota > Nitriliruptoria > Euzebyales > Egibacteraceae > DATMKC01. Next base: position 3,009 of record DATMKC010000447.1, read on the forward strand.
CGTGAAGTGCCGCGTGACGGCGCGCTCGGCCGGCTCCACCTTCATCGTCACCGATGACGCGGAGTCCACCACCAAGAAGTCGATCACCCGCGCGCGCTACGACGACGTCGTGCGCATGCAGGAGGCCTACATCGCCGACAAGGACATGGTCCTGGTCGAGGGCTACATCGGTCCGGAGAACTCCCCGCTGAAGCGCCCGGCGCGCGTGTTCATCGAGGCGAGCAACGCCAACATCCCGGCGATGCAGCAGCAGCTGTACTACCCCAAGGACGCGGACTGGCGGGAAGAGGACGCGCTCACGGTGATCTACACGCCCAACCTCGTGGCGGAGGGCTGGCCCGACGACCGGCTGGTCACCATCGACCTGGAGAACTGGGTCACGCGGGTGTTCAACATCGACTACTTCGGCGAGTCGAAGATGGGCGGCCTGCGCATGTGGATGGAGTGGGCCTACCAGCAGGGCGCCCTGGCGATGCACGCCGGCGCCAAGGTGATCCCCACGGACAACGGCGACAAGGTCGCGCTGATCGTGGGCCTGTCCGGCACCGGCAAGACCACCACCACGTTCACGCGCCAGAACGGCTCGCTGCCCGTCCAGGACGACATCGTCGGCTTCGTCAACGGCGGCGACGTGTTCTCCACGGAGAACGGCTGCTTCGCCAAGACCTACGGCCTGGACCCGCAGTACGAGCCCACCATCCACGGTGCGCTGAGCTCGCCGGAGGGCTGGCTGGAGAACGTCGCGGTCGACGGCGGCGGCAAGGTCGACTACTTCGACGACAGCTACACCGCCAACGGGCGTGGCACGTTCTCGCTGTCGCAGATCGACCACTACGACCCGCGCAAGCTCGGCAAGGGCGACTTCCTGCTGATTCTCAACCGCAACGAGTCGATCATCCCGGCCGTGGCCAAGATGACCAGCAAGGAGCAGGCGGTCGCCTACTTCATGCTGGGCGAGACCAAGGGCACGTCGGCCGGCGGCGCCGGCGAGGACGGCAAGTTCCTGCGCGTGCCGGGCACCAACCCGTTCTTCATGTGGGACGACGCGCTGCAGGGCAACCGCCTGCTGGAGCTGCTCGACACGCTGGACTACGACTTCGGCGTGTACCTGATGTCCACCGGCCGCGTCGGCGGCGGCGAGGACCAGCCGGGCTCCAAGAAGGTGAAGATCCCGCACTCCTCGGCCATCGTGAAGGGCATCGCCGAGGGCACCATCGAGTGGGTCGAGGACCCCGACTTCGGCTACCTGGTCGCGGCCTCGGTGCCCGGCATCGACGCTGAGGACGAGGACCTGCTGCGCCCGCGCGAGCTCTACTCCAAGCAGGGCCGCGGCGAGGAGTTCGACCGGCTGGTCGACAACCTCAAGGCCGAGCGGCGCGAGTACATGGCCCAGTACCCGCAGCTGGCCCCCGCGATCATCGAGGCGCTGGGCTAGGACGGGCACGAGACGCACGACGAGGGGCGGCCACCGGCCGCCCCTCGCGCGTTCAACGCCAGGCTTCCAGCAACTCTTCGGGACCGAGGGCGCACGCCATACCCCGCGCCCGCACGCCGGAGCGGGACACCACCAATAATGGTGTTTCGGGGCTGGCGCCAGGTACGCGCGCGACAAGTGCGGCCAGCCGATGCAGGTCGGTCTGTTCGAACGCAGCCTCGTCCCGCCACTTCACCGAGCCCGCGAAATGAATCACTCGGGCGACGGGTTCCCGGTCACCGCCGATGATGTCCACTTCGGGATCGTTGGAGCGGGTCCAGTAGCCACCCACAGCGTCCGCTTGGGGCAACCCATCCAATGGGGCCAGCCGCCTGATGGCTTCGCGGACGACCGGCTCCACCGCGGCGCCACGCCAGGACGACCATGACGCCCGGATGCGGTCCACTACCCGGTCGCCTCGACCCCTCTCGATCTCGGGCATGGAACCTTCGACGAAGGTCAGCCAGAATCGGAGGTACGGATCGCGGATGCGGTAACGGCTCTCTCGGCTCGGCTTGGTGGACAAGGGAACGTCCTTGGCCACGATGCGTTTCTGGATCAGGGTCTCCAGGGCCACGCTGAGGCTGCTACCCGCCAGACCGCTGGCGCGCGCGATATTGGCGAAGGTGCGTTCACCATTCCCTATCGCCCGCAACACCGCGCCGGCACTGTATTGCTCGGGCACCTCGGCACTCAGGGTGCGGTGAGCGCTCACGACCAATGCCGAAGTCTCGTCACTCAGTGACTGGCTCAAGAATTCCCAGAGAGATGCACCGCGAGGCCAGTCTCGGCAGACGAGAGGCATGCCACCGCTGACCAGATAGGCATCGAATGCATCCGCCGCGCTCGGGCTGTCCACGATTGCGCCGGTCTCCACCGGGCTCAATGGGCGTACGACGAACTCGCTGCCTCGTTGGTAGAAGGCTCGCCCATGGGTGTTGAGCGCCTCCATGACGGCAAGGTCAGAGCCGATGAGCAGGAGGAGAACCGGCTTGCGCGACAGCAACCGATCCCACTGTTTCTGAAAGGTGGCTTCCACATCACGGCGGCCCTCCAGTAGGTAGGGGAACTCGTCGATCACGACGATGCTGACTCGGTCGTCGGGCAGTGCGGCGTGCAGGAGGCGCAAGGCGGCATCCCAATCCGCGAGCGCGAGACCCTCGAACAGCGTCGCGCCGGGCAACGTGGAGCGGGCCGCTTCGCCGGCAAAATGGCCCAGCTCGGCGTCGCCCTGCCTCGATGCGGTGAAGAACAGTGTCGGAGCCGTCTGCGTGCCGACGAACGCCTCGATCAGCCGGGACTTGCCCACCCTGCGACGACCGCGCACCAGCAGGCATCGCCCTGGCGCCGCTGTTCCCATGGAGGCCTGTACTCGACTCAGCTCACGAGCCAGCAGGGCCAACTCACGCGTACGCCCGACGAAATCCATGCGCCAAGAATAGTACAGTACACCGTACATATCAATGCTGAAGTTCAGTGCACTGGGCTTTTATGGTCAGGTGGCGTTGTCCTCGCGGTCGGACTCCAGGAAGGCCGGCGGCCGGACCGCCAGGCGGGCGCGCCGGGGGCGCCGCCGGAAGCCCGGCCGGGACAGCTTTCCCATCGAGCGCAGGCCCGCCCACGCCAGGGCGAGCAGCACCACGATCCACTCGGCGTGCAGCACCCAGGTCGAGTCGGTGACGCGCAGGTAGTTGGGCAGCAGCGGCGACCACATCCGGTACCAGGGGTCGCGCGTGCCGAAGAAGTCGACGATCCAGGTCAGCCGCCCGGCCGCGACCTGCCCGGCCAGCCACACGTAGCTCCACACCCCCAGGCCGCCCAGCGTGGCGAGCACGGCCAGCGTGCGCCGTCCGAGCTGGTCGGCCCACCACGCGATGATCAGCACCGCCAGCGGCAGCACCATCACCAGCTGGCGCCCCGGGAACCACCAGCCCTGCATGGTGTAGGCGACGAACGTGGCGTTGAGGTAGCCGGCCAGCAGCGGCAGCGCCAGCACCAGCCAGTGCGCGGGCCGGCGGCGCGTCAGCGCGGCGCCCGCCGGGATCGCCAGCAGCCACGCCGGCTGCCACGCCGCGATGCCGAAGCCGCGGTCGACGAACAGGCCCACCAGCCGCCTGCTGCGCCCCAGCACGTCCACGCGCGTGCCGACCGCGGTGAACTCGCCGTTGACGAAGTGGTCACCCGCCGCGTAGGCGGTCCAGCCGCCGTACAGCTCCCGGTACACGCCCAGGTACGCCGCGCCGGCCGCGGCGAACGCGACGGCCAGGGCCGCGGCGGCCGGCCGCTGGCCGCGGCGCCACAGCCGCGCCAGCCCCAGCAGCGCCAGCACCGCCGCCACGGGCACGCTCTTGACCGCCAGCCACGGCATCGCCACCACCGCCAGCAGCAGGCCCACCGCAGCGCCGCGCTGGAACGGTCCGGTCAGCGCGGCCACGGCGATCACCACGCACAGCGCCAGGGGCAGCTCCGGGTAGACCTGGTGCCCGTAGGCGGCCAGCGGCGCCGACGCGCCGAACAGCGCCACGGCCACCGCCGACACGCGCAGGGACACGCCCAGGCGCCGCACCGCCACCCACAGCAGCAGCGCGGCCAGCACGCCGGCCAGCAGCGCGAGCTCCGCCTTGGCCAGGGTGGCGCCCAGGTCCGCGCCGCCGAGCCAGGTGCCCCACCACATCCCGGGGGCCAGCAGCACGCTCAGCAGCGGGTCGTGCGGCGCGACGCGCCGCCCGTCGGGCAGCGGCTCGGTCTGCTGGGGCAGCCGCGACTCGTGGAACGGCCGCCAGCGCTCCTCGGCCAGCTCGTCGGTGATGTCGAGGGCGCCGTCGGTGGCGAAGGCCAGCGCCGACAGCAGGTAGTAGGGCTCGTCGGCGGACGCGCGCGCGCCGTAGGTGGCGCGGCCGGGGATGCCCGCGGCGGCCGCCAGGGACGCCAGCACGGCCACCGCGGCCATCGCCGCGGCCAGCCGCCGTCGTGAGGGCGCCCGCACGGTCAGCGCGTGCCTTTCGCTCAGTCGATCGCGTCGGACTGCCGCAGCACCAGCACCCACGTGAGGCCGGCCGACAGCAGCACGAGGAGTATCGCGGCGAGGCTCGCCTCGGCCAGGAAGGCGTCCTCGGTGGCCGTCCACACGGTGGTGGCCAGCGTCTGGAAGCCCGGCGGTGCGAGCAGCAGCGTCGCCGGCAGCTCCTTCATGGCCGACAGCAGCACGAGCCCGGCGCCGGCCAGCAGGCCCGGCGCCATGAGCGGCAGCTCGACGCGGACCAGGCGGCGCAGCCGGCCGGCGCCGAGCATGCGCGCGGCGTCCTCCACGCGGGGCGGCATCGCGCCGAGCGACACCTGCGCGGTGCGCAGCGCCTGCGCGCCGAAGTGCACCACGTACGCGGTCACCAGCAGCGTGTGCGTCTGGTACAGCGGCGCCAGCGGCGAGGCGGCCGGCACGCTCCAGGACACCAGGGCCAGCGCGACCACCAGTCCGGGCAGCGCGAAGCCGCCGGTGACCACGGCGTTGGCGACCCCGGCGGCCCAGCCGCCGCGGCGCACCGTCAGGTACGCCAGCGGCAGCACCACCAGCACGGCGGCGAGCGCGGCGGCCATGCTCACCGTGGC
>DATMKC010000448.1:0-4945 GCA_035553555.1 Egibacteraceae bacterium
GGAGCGCGAGGCGCGCATCTGGTAGCCCTCGGCGCAGGCGTCGGCGATCAGCCGGGTCAGCAGCGCCCCGGAGCGGATCGCGTCGTCGTTGCCCGGGATGATGAAGTCGATGACGTCGGGGTCGCAGTTGGTGTCGACGACGGCGACGACCGGGACGTTGAGGCGGTTGGCCTCCTTGACGGCGATGTGCTCCTTCACCGTGTCGACGACCCAGATGGCTGACGGGGGCTTGGTCATGCCGCGCAGGCCGCCGAGGTTGCGCTCCAGCTTCTCGCGCTCGCGCTGGAGCTGGAGGACCTCCTTCTTGGGCAGCAGTTCGAACTCGCCGCTGCGCTCCTTCTCCTCGAGCTCGCGCAGGCGGGCCAGGCGCGTCTTGATGGTCTCGAAGTTCGTGAGCATGCCGCCGAGCCAGCGGTAGTTGACGTAGGGCATGCCGACGCGGGTGGCCTGCGTCTCGATGGCTTCCTGGGCCTGCTTCTTGGTGCCGACGAAGAGGATGGTGCCGCCCTTGGCGACGGTGTCGCGCACGTGCTCGTAGGCCTGCTCCAGCATGCCGATGGTCTGCTGGAGGTCGATGATGTAGATGCCGTTGCGCTCGCCGTGGATGAAGCGCTTCATCTTCGGGTTCCAGCGGCGGGTCTGGTGCCCGAAGTGGACGCCCGCCTCGAGCAACTGGCGCATGCTGACAACACCCATGGTGCTAACCCCTTTTGATTTGGTTCGGCCTCGCGCCCTCGGCCGCCAGCTCGAGGCTGGCCTGGCCGCCGGTCCGACGCCCGTCATCCGCGACGGGCGCACCGTGGTCCGAGTCGGACGCTGTGAATTTGGCCCGGGACACGCCCGGGCCGTCGACGAGGATACCGCCGACGGCCCGGGGTCGCGACTTGCGCGCGGAGTGGGCTGCTACTGGGTGCCGAGCACGAGCGCGTCGTCCATGCGCAGGACGGCGCGCGGGTGGGCGGAGTCGAAGCGCCAGACGCCGTCGTTGTCCTGCATGTAGTCGGCGTCGCGGTCACGTGCGCTGACGTTGTCGTCGAGCATGCCGCTGTGGCTCAGGTTCTCGCTGGTCAGGTAGATGCTCTTGTGCGGGGCGGCCATGTTGGTAGCCGAGTCCCAGGCGACGACCTCGTCGTCGTCGGAGGCGATGTTGGTCCAGTCCGTCGCCGGTGCGCCCGGGTTGGGCGAGTTGGCGCTCAGGTAGTTCAGGAAGCTCGACCCCGGGCGCATCTCCACGCACTGGGTGTTGCCGCAGAACCAGGCCCAGCCGCTGCCGCCGTGCGGCGTGCCGACCGTGACCGCGTCCTCCACGAGCAGCGACGGCGGGAAGTCGGCGTTGCCCCGGGCGACCTCGCCGATGGCGTAGCGGGCGATCAGGCCGCCCATCGAGTGGCCGATCAGGTCCACGGTGACGCCCTGGGACGTGTAGCGGTCGTAGATGGTCCAGGCCAGGTGGTAGCCCAGGTGGCGGATGGACGCGTCGCGGGTGTGGCCGTTGCCGGTGGAGTGTCCACCCGCGTAGTGCGTGGCGTGGCTGCCGTGGGCGTGGCTGTCCACGTTGCAGTTGGTGTCGTCGCGGTAGTAGCGCACGAGGGCGCGCTCCCCCGTGTGGCCCCAGGACTCCAGGGCCGTGTAGGTGCCGTCGAAGTAGCCGGTGCAGCTGTGGCCGATGGTGCTGCCGGACGAGTCGTAGCCGTGCACGTAGACGATGGGCTTGCTGCGGTCGTCGGTGCGGGCATCGGCAGGCGTCGCCGCCAGGACCGCGAGCAGGCACAGGGCGAGTGCTCCCGCCAGTCGCTTGTTCATGTGTTCCCCCTTTTCGGACTCGTCCCGCTCCCCTGACGGGACGTGAGCCGAGCCTCTCCCGGGGCGGCGGCGCGCGTCTATTGGGCAAGGCGCGTATGACGGCCTCCGCCGCAGGCGTGCGCAGGCCGCGTACGCGCGGGCGCCTACGGCAGCAGGAACGGCTCCCATGGGCGCAGCAGGGACAGCGGGTCGAGGTAGGCGCCGTGCAGGCGCGCGCCCCAGTCCAGCCTGCGGGAGCCGTCCGCGACCAAGCCCAGGACGTCGCCCGCCCGGACGCGGCCTCCGGCGGCCACCAGCCTGGGGTCCAGCGGCCCATAGGTGGTGACCAGGCCGCCGCCGTGGTCGACGCTGACCCAGCCGACGCGGGCGACGGTGCCCTCGAAGCGCACCACGCCCGGCAGCACGGCGCGCACCGCCTCGCCGGGCGCCGCGTCCAGGTCCACGCCGCGATGGCCGGCGGCGTACGGCACTGGGGGCGGGTCGAAGCCGCGCGTGACCGGGCCCGCCACCGGCGGGAGCACCGCGGCGGCGAGCAGGACGGCGGACAGGACGGTCGCGAGCACGGCGGCAACGCTACGCCCAAGACGGCCCGACAGCGCCGGCGGAGCGCCTGTGGTTGTGGAAAGCCGGGTCAGCCCAGCGTGCGCTCGGTCATCTTGGTGCGCAGGCCCAGCACGGCCTTGGTGTGCATCTGGCACACGCGGGACTCGGTCACGCCGAGCACCTCGCCGATCTGCGCCAGCGTCATGCCCTCGAAGTAGTACAGGACCACCACGGTGCGCTCGCGCTCGTTCATCTTGCCGATGGCCTGGGCGAGCAGCTGCTTCTGCTCGATGTCCTCGTAGCGCGCCTCGGGGTCGGGCGCCTTGTGGTCCTGGATGGTGTCGACCAGGGGCTGGCGCTCGTTGTCGTCGCCGGAGAAGGACTCGTCAAGGGCGACCAAGGAGGTGAGCGACACCTGCGCGAGCGTGTTGTGCAGCTCCTTGAGGGTGATGCCCATCTCCTCGGCGAGCTCCTTCTCGGACGGCGTCCGGCGGAGCTTGGCCTCCAGCGACTGCAGCGCGCGCTCGACGTCGCGGGCCTTGCCGCGCACGCTGCGCGGCACCCAGTCGATGGAGCGCAGCTCGTCGATGATCGCGCCCTTGATGCGCGCGATGGCGTACGTCTCGAAGCGCACGCCCTTGCCCAGGTCGAACTTCTCGATGGCGTCGATGAGCCCGAACATGCCGTAGCTGACGAGGTCGCCGTGCTCGATGGTGGCGGGCAGACCGACGGACACGCGGCCGGCGACGTACTTCACCAGCGGCGAGTACTGCAGGATCAGCCGCTCGCGGGACCGTGCGTCACCGTCGGCCTTGTAGCGCTCCCACAGCTCGACGACCTCGGGATCCTGCGAAACCTTGCCCTGCGCGGCCTTGGGGCCCCGCGCGCTGGCGCCTTGCGCTGGCGATGCCTGCATCAAGCGGTCCGATCGGGCCGGCCGACCAGGCCCTGTCGCGGCGTGCGGACGCCCTGGCGAAGCCCCTTGCCGGAGCCGCAGTCAAGCTCTGGGATGTGCGTGCTCATACGTGCTCCGCAAGTGCTCCCGCGAGACGTGAGTGTAGATTTGGGTCGTCGACAGGGCAACGTGCCCCAGCAGTTCCTGGACGGCCCTCAAGTCGGCCCCGCCCTCCAACAGATGCGTAGCGTAGCTGTGCCGGAGCGTGTGCGGGGTCACCTTGCCCAAGCCCGCCAGCCTGGCCGCCCGGTCCACCGCCTCGCGCGCGTCGCGCACGCCGAGCCGCGCACCGCGCCCGTTCAGGAACACGGCCGCCGCATCGGCGTCCGCGTCCGCGCCGGACGCCAGCAGGCGCACGCGCCCGTCGCCCAGGTAGCGCTCCAGCGCCACGCAGGCGGGCTCCCCCAGGGGTACCAGCCGCTCCTTGGAGCCTTTCCCGAACAGCCGTACGGCGCCGGCGGCCAGGTCGATGGCGCCGGTGTCCAGGCCGACCGCCTCGCTGACGCGGGCGCCGCTGGCGTACAGCAGCTCGAGCAGGGCGCGATCGCGCTGGCCCGCCGCCGTCGACGGGTCGGGTGCGGCGAGCAGCCGCTCCACCTGCGCCACGGTGAGCACCTTGGGCAGGCGGCGCTCCCCCTTGGGGGTCCCCAGCGCCAGCGCCGGGTCGGCCTCCACCGCGCCGCGGCGCGCCAGCAGCGCGAACAGCCCGCGCACCGCGGCGGACTTGCGGGCCAGGCTGGCGCGCGCGTAACCCTCCTCCGCCAGGGCCGCCAGGAACCGCCGCAGCACCAGCGGCTGGACCTCCGCGGGGTCGGGGATGCCCAGGGCCGCGCAGAACCCGGCCAGCTGGCGGGCATCCCGCAGGTACGCCGCCACCGTGTGGGCGGCAAGCATGCGCTCGTCCCGCAGGTGCACGCCGAGCGTGTCCAGGGCGGCGGCCCACGGCGCCGGCAGCTCCTCTGGCAGATCCATGCCGGTCAGGGTGGCACATCGGCCCGGCCGTCCGGCGGAGGTCCTGGAAGCCACGCACCGGGGCAAATCGCACGGCGATTGCGCGCCGAGATGCGTTTGTCGCATGCAGGCCGTAACCCCCGGGCGAGCCCGTGCGCTGACCGGTCATGGACTCGGCACTGCGCACCCCCGTCCGTGACCCCGACGCGGGCTCGCGCCTTGCCGCCGCGCCACCGGATCGGCCCGAGGTGATCGAGCTGGATCCGGTCCAATCCCATCCCGTCCGATCCAAGGGGAGCAAGGTGGAGCAATGGGGTCTGTGCGTCTCATGCGACCGCTGGTTCTACTGCGGCACCAGCGTGGAGCAGTCCCGCGACTGCCGCTGCCCGGCCTGCGACCAGGCACCGGTCGCCATCAGGGAGACGTGGGAGTGAGCGGGAACCCGCACTGGCTGCGCCTGGCCGACGACCTCAGGTTCGGCCACCGCCGACCCACCCCCGCGGCGTGGTGCGCGCGAGCCCCAGAGCCGTCAACTCGGCCAGCGCCGCGAGCACCGTGGGCACCGGAAGACCGGTCGCCAGGCGCAGAGCGTCGGCGCTCGCCGGTACCGCCGTCAGCGCGGCTGCCACGGCGCTCGCCGGCCCGTCCGGAGCCGTCCGACCGCCTGCCCGGGTCCGGTTCGCCGTGCCGGGC
>DATMKC010000449.1:0-3027 GCA_035553555.1 Egibacteraceae bacterium
GCGCGCGTCAGCCGCCGGCGAGCTCGGCCAACCGGGCCAGCCCCGGCTCGGCGACGTCGGCCAGGCGCGCGGCGGCGGCGAGCACCGCCGGGTCGTCGCGTCGCGACGCGTCGATGCGCGCCGGGTTGAGCGCACAGGCGTTGGCCCACTCGGCGATGTCGGGCTCGGCGCCGTACGCCCGGGTCGCCAAGGTTCCGCGCACCTGCATGAGCGCCCAGTCGGCCGGGGTGTTGGACAGGCTGTTGGCCGGGCACACCCGGTTGCGCTCCCGATCGTCGTCCCGGGTCGCTTCCACGTAGCCGGCCAGCGCGGCGCAGAACGTCGGGAAGCCGGCCCGGATGGTCTGCAGCCGGATCTTGTCCGGGCTCCACACCGGCACCAGCGGCGGGTACTGCAGCCCGGACGCGGCGCAGTGCACCACCAGGGCGCCCGGCTGCAGGGGCACGACGCCGTGCTGGAACACGATCTCGCTTGCGGACACGGACCTGATGTGACCCAGGCGCACGACGCGCTCGACGGTGCGGAGCAGATCCAGCTCCCAGGTGCCGAGCGTCGGCGTCTTCGCCATGGTGGGCGTGAGGCCGGTGTCGATGCGCAACATGACCCCGGCGGCTTCCAGGCGGAGGAACAGCTCGTCGGGTGAGGCGGCGTCGGCCGCGGCGGCCAGCGTGTCGGCGGCGAGGTTCAGCGCAACCACGGGGTCGGGCTGGACGACGGCGCGGTTGAGCATCCACGGCTCGCGCGGGCGGACCCACACGATGCGGTCCGGCTCCACGCCGTTGCGCAGCAGCCAGACGATGGCGTCGGTCGCGGTCTTGCCGGACCCGACGATCACGTAGCTGCTGGGCGCGTCGGCCAGGTCCGCGAGCTGGTGCACGGGGATCACGCGAGCCGTGTCGGCGACGTCGAACGGCGGCGGGGTGGTGGCCGGGATCGTCGGTGCCAGGTACGCCGCGTCGACCACGCGGCGGCGCACGGCGACGCGCACCGTCTCCCCCGACACGCGCGACGTGGCCAGGTGGGAGCTGCCGTCGGTGTGGTAGTCGTGCCCGCCCAAGAAGGTCACCCGGCCCGAGCCGACGAAGCGGCGGAACAGGATGTCGTCGTAGTAGTGCTGGATCTGCGCGCGGCGCGCGCGCTCCTGCAAGCCGGCCTCGGGGCCGTCCTGCTGCACGGCGCCGGTGCCCAGGACGGTGGACGCGACGCCGTAGAACACCGACGCCTGGTGGAGCTGGACGAACGGGTAGGCGTCGTTCCAGTGGCCGCCGGGCGCGTGACGGCGGTCGACCAGCGTGACGTGCACGTCCGCGTGGTCGATCAAGGCGTCGGTGAACGCCATTCCCATCGCGCCCGCGCCGACGACCAGGTAGTCGGTTTCCAGTGCCCGCATTGCCACGCTGCCCACCCCCTGAAGGCGACGAACGAGTCGGCCGCACAGACCCTACGGCACCACGGCGCGTTTGGTCAGCCGGCCGCGATCAGTTCCACGCCGTAGGCGCGCAACTGCGGGTCCGCGGTGATGATCGGCACGCCTTCCAGGCGGGCCTGCGCGATGAGCAAGCGGTCGAAGATCACGCCTCGAATGCGCGGAGAGCGGCCTCGTCGAGCGGGGCGTCGAAGTCGTCCGGTACCCCGTAGCGCCCACGGTCCTGACCGAGCGTCCGCCGTGGCGCGCCTTGTGCGGCGACCAGCCGGGCGACCGGCTCGCCGCCGCGGGTAATGGTGATCTCCTCGCCCGCGGCCACGCGCTTCAGCAGCTTCGACAGCGTGGTCTTCGCCTCGTGCACACCTACTTCCATGGCCCCCAAGGTAGGCTTGGCTAGTCACTCAGTCCACCGGTTCGAGTCGCGCGTGCCCGGAGATCACGGCGTCGCGGAAGTCGGGCTCGCACTCGTCGACCATGGCGAGCGTGTCCGCCGTCAGGTCCGCCCGGACGCCCTGCTCCGCGTGGCTGTACCGCACGAATGCTCGCAGCACATCGGGCAGGAGCCGGAAGGAGGGCCCGTTCGGCAGAAGGCGCATGGGCAGCCATCGGGTCAGCAGCACCGCGATACGCGCGGGACTCCAACGCAGCGGGTCTCCGGCACCAAAGTCACATGCAAACGCCAGCACCTGATCCAGCGCATCACGAGCCTCCGCCTCGAACGCCTCGCCGAACGAAGAGGACAGGAAGGCGTTCATCAGACCCTCCCGGGAGGACCGGCCCCATTCGGTCCGCACGGGAGCGGCGCCCCCGTCAGGCAGGTGGCGCACCACCCATTCCGCTACCGGTCTGGCGGCCGGCCACGTAGGCCTGTGCAGAGGTGGAACGATCCGCGTCGCCGCTTCGATGGCCTGGGTGATCCGCACCCGCGCCGTCGCCGGGTCGAGGGGCCGCATGCCACAGTCCGATTCCGAGTTGAATTCCTGGCGCAGTGCCGCCGCCACGCTCTCGATCGGTGCCCAGATGGCCCCGCCATCCTTGACCACCGTGCCAAAGTTGTGGTCGATGTAGACCATGCAGGTGAACGGGTGTCCCGCTGCCGTCTGCGCTCCGATGAGCACATGGTTACCGTCGCCGAGCACGTAGTCCGTCTCGAATACGCCGTCGATGGTCAACGGTCCAAGGGCGGTGAGCCAGCCCGGAAGCTCGTCGTCGCGGGCTGCCAGCTCAGCATGGATACGGCCGGCGACCGGCTCTCCGGCCACCTCGGAGATCGCCGCAAGCATGGCGGTCGACTCCAGACGGCGTGAGGAGATCAGCAGCTCCACCAACTCGTCGCGGTGAGCGAACGTACGAGGAGCCTCGTCGAGGGCCTCTGAGATGCTCCGCGGGTCGACGATCTCGAGCATGACGGATACGAGGCTGAGCAAGTTCCACGGATGATCCTGCCGCAGTGCTCGTCGAATGGCCGCGAGGAAATCCGGCTCGTTCCAGAGCGCCGATGCTCCTGCAATCCCGGCCGCGGGCCCGTGACCGCCACCCTCTCGCCTCTGCCTGCGCGCACGCTTGCCCATCGCCCATCCCGCCTTTCCGCTGTCGAGTGC
>DATMKC010000450.1:0-3420 GCA_035553555.1 Egibacteraceae bacterium
CGCTGGAGCGCCGCGACGGCGTGCGCTACCCCGTGCTGGTCCCCAACGAGCGCGGCCTGGCGCGGGCGCTGGAGTCCGGCGTCGACGAGGTCGCGATCTTCGGCAGCGCCACGGAGACGTTCGCGCGGCGCAACCTCAACCGCACCGTGGCCGAGTCCATCGAGATGTTCCGGCCCGTGGCCGAGCGGGCGCAGCAGGCGGGCGCCAGGGTGCGCGGCTACCTGTCGATGTGCTTCGGCGACCCGTGGGAGGGCGACGTGCCGGTCGCCCAGGTGGTCGACGTCGGCACGCGGCTGCTGGAGCTGGGCTGCTACGAGCTGTCCCTGGGCGACACCATCGGGGTGGGCACGCCCGGGCACGTGCGGGCGCTGCTGGACGCGTTCGGCGAGCGGGGCGTCGGCGCCGAGCGGCTGGCCGTGCACTTCCACGACACCTACGGCATGGCGCTGGCCAACACCGTGGAGGCGCTGCGCTGGGGCGTGAGCGTGGTCGACGCGTCCGCGGGCGGGCTGGGCGGCTGCCCGTACGCGAAGTCGGCGACGGGCAACCTGGCCACCGAGGACCTGGTGTGGCTGCTGGACGGCCTCGGTGTCGACACGGGGGTGGACCTGGGCAAGCTGGTGGAGACGAGCCGCTGGATGGCCGAGCAACTGGGCCGCCCGGCACCATCGCGAGTCGTCCAGGCACTGTCCAGCGGCTGACCCACCCACCCATCCACCCATCCACCATCTATCCGTTCACAGTGGGCGGTTTCCCCGAAATAAGGGGGTAACGGTTCACCGTGCGGGCCGAAGACGGCGAGGAGGAGCCATGGCGGGGACGCGAGCGGCGGCAGGCGCTGGTGCGCTGGCGGCCGGCGCCGCGCTCGGCGCCGGGGAGCTGCTCGCCGGCTTCGGTGAGTCGGTGCCGTCGCTGGTGCGCGCCGTCGGCGCCGGCGCGGTCGACCTCGCCCCGCCCGGTCTGAAGGACTTCGCGGTGGCGGCGTTCGGCACCGCCGACAAGCCCGCGCTGCTGATCGGCATCACGGTGGTGAGCCTGCTCCTCGGCGCGGGGCTCGGGCTGCTTGCCCGCGGCGCCCGCGGCCTGGCGGCCGGGGGCTTCATGGCGTTCGGCGCGCTGGGGCTGGTGGCCGGCGCCACGGCGCCCACCGGCACGCTGCCGGGCGCGCTGGCCGCCGCGCTCGCCGCCACCGCGGCAGGCGTCGTCGCCCTGCTGCTGCTGATGCGCCGCTGGGACGCCGCGTACGGCTCTCGCCACGCGGGCCCCGCGCCGGGCGGCGCCGACGCGGCGCGCCGTGACTTCTTCCGCGTCGCCGGTGCGACCGGCGCGCTGGCCCTCACCGGGGGTGCCGCGGGACGCTGGCTGTCCCGCGCGGGGGAGCAGGTGGAAGCCCAGCGCGCCGCCGTGGCGCTGCCGGCACCCGCGTCGCCCGCGCCGCCGCCCGGGCAGGGCCTGTCCGTGCGCGGGCTCACGCCGCTGTACGTGCCCAACGCGCGCTTCTACCGCATCGACACCGCGCTGACCGTGCCGCGCGTCGACATCGACGGCTGGCGCCTGCGCGTCGGCGGGCCGCCGGGCGGCAAGGCGCGCGAGTACCGCTACGACGAGCTGCTCGCGATGGATCTCGCCGAGGCCGACGTCACGCTGGCGTGCGTGTCCAACGAGGTGGGTGACGACCTGGTCGGCAACGCCCGCTGGCTCGGCGTGCCGCTGGCGGCGCTGCTGACGGGTGCGCTCGAGGAGAGGCCGCCAATGCCGGGCACGCAGGTGGTGGGCCGCTCGGTCGACGGCTTCACGGCGGCCTTCCCGCTGGAGGCGCTCACGCCCGAGCGCACCGCGCTGGTCGCGCTCGGCATGAACGGCGAGCCGCTGCCCGCACGGCACGGCTTCCCGGCCAGGCTGGTGGTCGCCGGGCTGTACGGCTACGTGTCCGCCACGAAGTGGCTGTCGTCCATCGAGCTGCACGGGCCGGAGTTCGACGGCTACTGGGTGCCGCGCGGCTGGGCCAAGGAGGCGCCGGTGAAGACGCAGTCGCGCATCGACGTGCCGCGCCACGGCGCCGAGGTCGCCGCCGGACGGGTGGCCGTCGCCGGCGTCGCGTGGGCGCCCCACCGCGGCGTGGAGGCCGTGGAGGTGCGCGTCGGCGACGGCGAGTGGCGGGCGGCGCGGCTGTCGGAGTCCATCGGCGCGGACGCCTGGCGGCAGTGGGTGCTGGCCTGGGACGCCGAGCCGGGACTGCACCGCCTGCAGGTCCGCGCGACCGACGGGCTCGGCCGCACGCAGACCGAGCGGCGCACCCCGGCGCGCCCGGACGGCGCCACCGGCCACCACACCGTCGACGTCCGCGTGATCTAGCCTGCCCGTCCACAGTGGGCGGTTCCCCTCATATACGGGGGTAACCGCCCACTGTGGGCGGAAACTGCGGGACGAGGGAGGCACGACATGCCGCTGTTCGCGTTCGAGGGCAAGGCGCCCGAGGTGCACGCCACCGCCTTCGTGGCGCCGACCGCCACGCTGGTCGGCGAGGTGGTCGTCGAGGAGGGCGCCTCGGTCTGGTACGGCGCCGTCATCCGCGCCGACTACGCGCCGGTGTACGTCCGCAAGGGTGCCAACGTGCAGGACGGCGCCGTGCTGCACGCGCCGCCCAACCACCCCACCGAGATCGGCGCCGGCGCCACCGTCGCGCACAACTGCGTCGTGCACGGGGCCACCGTCGGCGAGGAGGCGCTCGTCGCCAACGGGGCGATCGTGCTGGACGGCGCCACGGTCGGGCGCCAGGCGCTGGTCGCCGCCGGGGCGATCGTGACCGCGGGCAGCAGCATCGGCGAGCGCATGCTCGCCATGGGCGCGCCCGCCAAGGAGAAGGGCCCCATCGACGGCACGCCGGCCGAGTTCTGGGTGTCCCTCAACCCCGCCGGCTACCAGGACCTGGCGCGACGCCACCGCGAGGGAGTGACGCCGATCCCCGAGGGGTAGGCCCGCCTCCACCTGCCCCACGGAGGAGGAGACCTCATGCTGAGCTGGATCCTGGCGGTGCCGTTCTGGACCGGTGTCGTCGTGGGCGTGCTGCTGACGCTGCTGGTCCAGGCCTTGTTCTGACGTCCTCTACGCTGCCCGCATGACCCAGCTGACCCTCGAGGACGGTGACGTCCGCGCGGTCCTGCGGGCCGCCCTGTCCACCGGCGGCGAATTCGCCGAGATCTACGCCGAGGACCGCCGCGCCCGCAACCTGCGCCTGGACGACGGGCGCGTGGAGGACGTGGTGTCCGGCGTCGACCGCGGCGCGGGCGTGCGCGTGGTCGCCGGCCGGCGCACCGCCTACGCCTACACCAACGTGCTCACCCGCGACGCCCTGGTGGAGGCCGCCAAGGCGGCCTCCACCAGGGCGTCGCGGGTGAGCACGTTGGTGTAGGCGTAGGC
>DATMKC010000451.1:0-5232 GCA_035553555.1 Egibacteraceae bacterium
ATGAGCAGCACGCGCGCCATGCGGCCAGCGTAACCTCGCACGCATGCGCACCATCGACGAGTACCGCGCCATGCCCAAGGCCGAGCTGCACATCCACCTCGATGGCTCGGTCCGCCCCGCCACCATCGACGAGCTCGCCCGCGAGGTGGGGCTGGTGCCGCACGACGCGCCGCCCGGCTTCGCGGCCGAGCGCGTGCTGGTGACCGAGCGCGCCGGGCTGCTGGAGGCGCTGGCGGGATTCGACATCCTCCTGCCGATCCTGCAGACCCCGCAGCGCCTGCGGCGCGTGACCGCCGAGCTGGTGGAGGACCTCGCCGCCGAGGGCGTCACCTATGCCGAGCTGCGCTTCGCGCCCAGGCTGTTCACCGACGAGGGGCTGACCAGCGACGCGGTGCTCGGCCACACCGCGGAGGCGGCCGCGGAGGCGGCCGAGGCCACGGGCACCAAGGCGCCGCTGATCGCCTGCCTCATGGGCGGCAGAGACCCGGAGTGGAACGCCGACATCGTGGACGCGGCGCTTGATGGCCGCGGCGACGGGGTCGTGGCCGTGGACCTGGCGGGGCCGGTCGACGGGCGCACGCCCGAGTGGGTCGACGCGCACGCGTACCTGTTCGCGAAGGCGCGCGACGCGGGGCTGCGGGTGACCATCCACGCCGGCGAGGCCGAGCCCCCGGACGCGATCCGCACGGCGCTGGAGCGCTACGGCGCGGAGCGCATCGGCCACGGCACCACGCTGGTGGCCGACGAGGCGCTGCTGGCGGAGGTGGCGGAGCGCGGCATCCCCGTGGAGAGCTGCCCGCGCTCCAACTACTGGACGCGCACGGCGGCGGAGATGCCGCGGCTGTCCGACCATCCGGTGGGCGCGGTGCTGCGCGCGGGCGCCGTGGTGTGCCTCAACACCGACGACCGCAGCCTGTTCGCGAACGACCTCAGCTCCGAGCTGGCGGTCACGCAGGAGGCGCTGGAGCTCACCGACGCCGAAGTGGACCGGCTGATCGCCAACGGCTGGGCCGCGGCCTTCGCCGCCCCCACGCGTCCGTCCCGCTGACCGCAGCTCCCGCCCACTGTGGGCCGCTTCCCTGTGATACGGGGGGAACGGTTCACGACGCCGGGGTCAGCCTTCGCAGCACTTGCCGATCCAGCCGCAGGCGTCGCAGCGCCCGTGGGCGCCCTCCTCCCGCAGGACCGCCTCCCAGCAGTTCGGGCACAGCTCCCCCGCCTGATTCCCGCACGACGGCATCGCGACGAAAGCCTGATCGGTCATGCGCCGAAGAGTACGGCGAAAGAACGCCAAGAAACGGGAAGGAGGGCCCGGTCGGGACCCGCGAAGGAGGCGTAAAGGGTTCTTGCCTCCGCAGCGGGTCCCGAACCGGACCCTCCTTCCGGTGCGCGGAACTAGCGCAGGCCGAGCCTGCGAGAGCAGGCCGGCCAGGCGCCCCAGCCCTGCGAGGCCTGGACGCGCTGCGCCACTGCGATCTGCTGCTCCCGGGTGGCCTGGCTCGCCGTCGGCGCGTACTCGCCGCCGCCATGGCCGGTCCAGGTCCCCGGGTGGAACTGCAGGCCGCCGGAGTAGCCGTTGCCGGTGTTGATGCTCCAGTTGCCACCGGACTCGCACTGCGCGAGCTGGTCCCAGACGCCGGCGCCGGCGACCGCCGGAGCGGCGCCGCCGGACGGCGCGGGCGTCGCGGAGCGGCTGGCGCGCGCGGCGCCGGCTCGGCGCGGCGCGGCCTCCACCGCGGCCACGACGGGCACCGGCAGGTCACGGCGCACGAAGTTCTCCTCCGCGGTCGGGATGCGCAGGTGCAGCCCGGTGAAGATCAGGTTGGGGTCGTCGAGCTTGGTGGGGTTGGCGTCGTAGATGTGGCGCCAGTCGTCCTCGCCGGTGTAGCCGTAGCTCGCGGCGATGGAGGACAGCGACTCGCCCCGGGCGACGATGTGGATGGTCGACTCGGCGGGGCCGTTCTGCGGCTTGGCGGCCGCGGGCAGGTCCCGGGTCTGCGTCGGGGCCTGCGTCGGCAGTCCCTCGTGGGCGGCCGCGGGCGCGGCCACCCCGCTCAGCGCCACCGTCGAGGCGGCGGCGACCACGCCGGCACGCAGGACGGCGCGCGTGCCGCGGCGGGCGGTGGTGAAGGGGTTGGTGTACATCTGACCTCGCTGTGACGCGGGTTGTGTGCGGACGCGCGCACGTCCAGCCCGGTATGGGCGGCAAAGCCGTGCGGTCGTCGTCCGGGCCCGTTCCTGTCTCGGGCCTCGGCCCCCCGGCCGGCGCGTGTAATCGCGCCGTTGTCGTCCCTGAAGGGACAGGCCGGGCGGCCGTAGCGGGACGCGGGGGACGCGTCCGAGAACCGACCTTAGCCACCCGCAAGTGGCCGGCTCCTGTCCGGACGGGCACGGCGCGGCGTCGGAGGGGACCCGGGCCGCCGCGGCGAGGCGCGCCGGACAGGGTCGGGCGCCGCGCGCCCAGGGGGTTTCCGGCGGTTACCCGTCCGAACGTCCAGCGGCGCGAACCATTCGGGCCTCAACGGCCCGCCCGCCACCGTGCCCGCCGTCCTCGCGCTCGTAGCGCACCTTCACGAGGTCGCCTTCGGCCAGCTCCTCCACGCCGCCGGCCTCGGTGGCGTCGAAGCAGCGCTGCGCCTGGAGGTCCTCGGTGCGGGCGTCGTCGAGGCACAGCTCCGCCGCGTCGACGGACACCACGTAGCCGTAGAACCAGTGCTCGGTCATCGACGACACGGCGTCGCCGCACGCCGTCAGGGACAGTGCGGCGGCGGCGAGCAGGGCCGTGGTGCGCAGGCGGCTCATCGGTGCGACGGTTCCTTTCCGCTACAGGTCGATCTCGCCGTCGAGCTGACGGCGGAGCTCCTGCTTGGCGAGACTCATCTTGTGGACCTCGTCCGGCCCGTCGGCCAGGCGCAGCGTGCGGATGCCGGCCCACGCGGCCGCCAGCGGGGTGTCCTGGCTGACGCCCATCCCGCCGTGGGCCTGGATCGCGCGGTCGATGACCTTGAGCGCCATGGTGGGGGCCACGATCTTGATCATCGCGATCTCGGCCTTCGCGGCCTTGTTGCCCACCGTGTCCATCATCCAGGCGGCCTTCATGGTGAGCAGCCGCGCCTGCTCGATGTCGCAGCGCGACTCGGCGATCCACTCCTGTATCACGCCCTGGCGGGCGAGCTCCTTGCCGAAGGCGCGGCGGCTCGCGACGCGCCTGCACATGAGCTCCAGGGCGCGCTCGGCCATGCCGATGGTGCGCATGCAGTGGTGGATGCGCCCGGGCCCCAGCCGGCCCTGCGCGATGCGGAAGCCGTCGCCCTCGTTCTGCAGCAGGTTCGACGCCGGCACGCGCACGTCCGTGAAGGTCATCTCCATGTGGCCTTCGCCGCCGTCGTAGCCGAACACCGACAGCCCGCGCACCACCTCGACGCCCGGCGTCTCCATGGGCACCAGGATCATCGACTGCTGCTGGTAGGGCGGCGCGGACGGGTCGGTCTTGCCCATGAAGATGGAGATCTTGCAGCGGTCCCGGCCCGCGCCGCTGGTCCACCACTTGCGCCCGTTGATGACGTACTCGTCGCCGTCGCGCTCGATGCGGCTTTGGATGTTGGAGGCGTCGGAGCTCGCGACGTCCGGTTCGGTCATGGAGAACGCCGAGCGGATCTCGCCGTTGAGCAGCGGGACCAGCCACTCCTGCTGCTGCTCGGGTGTGCCGTAGCGCGCCAGCACCTCCATG
This sequence comes from Egibacteraceae bacterium, assembly GCA_035553555.1. Classification (GTDB taxonomy): domain Bacteria; phylum Actinomycetota; class Nitriliruptoria; order Euzebyales; family Egibacteraceae; genus DATMKC01. The sequence goes on from DATMKC010000451.1 coordinate 3,731, forward strand.
TTCCCGGTGTCGGGCGCCGAGCAGTTGAAGACCTCGGAGCCGATGTGGCTGCGGCCCATGAGCTCGGCCAGCGGCGCGTACTCCAGGTTGGACAGGCCGGCGCCCCACTCGCTGTCCGGCAGGAACAGGTTCCACAGGCCCGCGGCCCTGGCCTGCGCCTTCATCTCCTCCATCACCGGAGGGTGGAAGTAGCGGTCCCCCGACTCCGCCACCTGCCGGTGGTAGACCGGCTCGTTGGGGATGACCACGGAGTCCATGAACTCACGGACCTGCCCGTGCAGCTCCCGCATGCGGTCGGTGAAACCGAAGTCCACGCCTGCTCCCCTGCTCGCGCCCGATTCGACGGACGCATGCTAGCGGACCCGCCGGCTGCGCCGGCGGCCGGCGGGGGCCCTAGACGGGGGACGCCTCCTGGCCCGGCAGGGACACGGCGACGTGGTTGCGCCCGGCGCGCTTGGCCTCGTACAGCGCCCGGTCGGCGGCCGCGACCACGGACTCGGCGCTGCGCGTCAGGCCGTCGGCGCTGGAGGCCACGCCGATGGACACGGTGACGGGGACCTGCATGGTCGTGGTGAGCACGCGCATGCGCAGCTCCTTGGCCAGCTCCACCGCCTGCTCGCGATGGGTCTCCGGCAGCAGCATCGCGAACTCCTCGCCGCCGTAGCGGGCGACGATGTCGCTCGCGCGGCTGCGGCTGGTGAGCACCTCGGCGATCTGGCGCAGCACGTCGTCACCGGCGGAGTGCCCGCGCGTGTCGTTGATCTTCTTGAAGTGGTCCAGGTCCAGCATCAGCACCGAGTAGTGCGAGCCGTGCCGCAGCATGCGCTCGTGCTCGCCCTGCGCGAGCCGCCAGAAGGTCACGTGGTTCCACAGGCCGGTCAGGCCGTCGGTCTGCGCGGACGTGCGGATGCGGTGCACCAGCCAGTGGACGGTGCCGGTGATGCCCGCCCACACCGGCACGGTCACCAGCAGCTCGGCCAGGTAGTGGGGCGGCCGGCCGCCGTAGAAGTACGGCGCCACGATGGCCACCAGGATCAGCACGCCGGTGGCGATCAGCCGCATGGTGTCGTAGAACAGCGCCGCGTACAGCAGCAGCATCACGTAGAGCATCGAGTAGATGCTGTCGGGGCCGCCGGTGAGCCAGACGATGCCGACGATCTGCAGCAGCGTCAGCACGCCGCCGTAGCGGTTCATCACGGCGTGCGCGGCCGGCATCATGCTGACCACGCCGGTCGCCGCGGTGATCAGGGACAGCAGGAGCACACCGGGGATCCGAACCGCGCCCGCCTGCGGGATCCACAGGGTGCCCAGGACGATCACGAGCGCGGCGAAGATGAGCGCGGTGCGCGCCGACTCTCGGAAGTCGGCGATGTGCCGCGGCAGCGGGCGCGTCAGCGCCTCGAAGAACGCGGACGCGAAGCTGCGAACCCCGCCTGCGTCGGTGGTGCCTTCACCGTGTCCACTCATGAAACCCCGTCCGCTCCCCGCGAGGTTCTCTATAC
>DATMKC010000452.1:0-2379 GCA_035553555.1 Egibacteraceae bacterium
GCGGAGCAGCGGGCCGACGAGGCGACCGCCGTGGCCGACCAGGACGTGGAGCCGGAGGCCGAGGCCGTGGTGCACGGCCCCGAGGGACAGGGCGGCGCGGCCGGCGCGGCGGCCCCCAACGGCGGCGTCACGGGCGGCGACCCGGACGCTCCCCGCGAGTAGCAAGCCGGACTTTCCGGGCCCCTCTGTCACGCGCCCCCGCGGCGCTATCCTTGCCCGGCGGAGCTTTGCTTGTGCCCTCGGGCCGCTGGCATACTCCCGCAGCCTCGCGAGTGTGGCGGAACAGGCAGACGCGCATGGTTGAGGGCCATGTGGACTTCGGTCCTTGGGGGTTCAAGTCCCCCCACTCGCACCAGCCCACCTCCTGACCCGGGCGGCGTCAGCCCAGGGTCGGACGCTACGGGTGCTCCTCGGCGTCCGGGCGGAACAGCACCGTCCACGTCGCGCCGTCGTCCGTCGAGCGCACGATCGCGGAGCCGGCGGCCGCGTACAGCGCGTCGCCGGTGTCCAGCAGCGCCCCGGCGCGCCCCTCCACCGCACCGGCCTGCTCCCAGCTCCCGCCGCCGTCCCGGCTGCGCCACACGCGCCCCCGCGCGTCGACGCCGAACAGGCGGTCAGGCGCCTCCCACGACAACCGCTCCACCCCGGGCCCCTCGACAGGACCCCAGGTGCGGCCGCCGTCGCCGCTTGCGACGAGCGCGGCCGCGTCGAGCGACTCGGCGCTGCTCGCCAGCACCCGATCGGGGTCGGCCGGGTCGACGACGAAATCGATGACGGACACCGTCGCGCGGCGCTCCCATTCCGTGCCGTCCGCGCTCACGCTGAAGGTCCCGTCGGTGGAGCTCCACCCGTACACGCGGTCGTGGGCCGCGCGCAGCGCGTGGAAGTCCGCGACGCCGAGCCGGGACACGCTCTGCCACGTCACACCGCCGTCGCGAGACTCGATCAGGCCCAGCAGGGGCGGCAGGTCGGTGCGCAGGTCCGGGTGCCCGCTGGCCAGGAAGTGGTCGGGGCCGACCACGCTGAAGCCCATGAAGTCGGCGTAGGTGTCGCCGACGCGCTCCGGCACGCCGTCCGAGGCCAGCCGCCACAGTCCCGTGTGCGTCGCCACGTAGACGCGCTCGTCGGCGGGGTTGAGGCCCAGGCCGTGCACGTGCACGGGCCCCGGGTCGTCAGCGGGCGGGAGCCCCGGCGCGGCACCCTCACGGTTCGCCAGCCCCCACGCCAGCCCGCCCGCGGCCAGCAGCGCGGCGATCAGCACCAACCGGACGGCCGGGCGCAAGAGCGGCCCGCGCGCATCGCTCGTCATGGCGGCGACGACGTCCATCACAGGGAGCGGGCCAGGGCGATCAGCTCCTCCATCGACAGTGCCGCGCCCTCCCGCCACAGCGCGCCTTGGCGCTCGTCGAGGTCGGCGGCCTCGAACCGGCCGTCGTGGGCGTTGACCAGCCGCGCCAGATCGGTGCCGGTGTCATGGCGCAGCCGCTCGGCACCGCCGCGGATGCGCAGCGCGTCGTCGCCCTGCCCGGCGCGCGCCGCACGAGCGGCGATGTCGTCCAGCAGCAGCATCACGCCGGAGATGTCGCGGTGCTCAACGAACACGTCCAGTCCCTCGATGAACGCCTCGCGGGCCTCCGCCAGGCGGTCCAGCCGCACCAGCGACATCCCCACCGCGTGCAGCGCCCATCCCGTGCCGAACCAGTCGCCGTGCCGGCGGAACACCTCCAGGCTCTCCGTGCCGTACCCCAGCGCCCGCACGAAGTCCTCCCGGGCCTCGTCCGCCTCGCCCCGCTCCAGGCGGGCCACCGCCCCGTCGTAGGTGTTGGTCGACATCGCCCACAGGCACTTGGCGGCGCCCAGGTCGGCGTGCGCCTCCCGATACAGCTCCAGGGCCTGTCCCAGCAGCGACATCGTGCGCCCGATGTCGCTGGCCTGGACGTCCTCGACGCCGAGCTGGTAGGTGAACGCCAGGTTGTACAGCGCCTCGGCCACGCGCTCGCCGTCGCCCAGCTCCCGCTCGAGGTCCAGCACGCGCTCGTACGCCGCGCGTGCCGCCGGCATGTCGGCCTGCCAGTACGCCAGCCCGCCCAGCGCCTCGAAGCCGCGCGCCCGCAGCGCGGCATCGGCGTCCGCGCTCGCCGCGATGAGCGCCTCCAGCCGCGTGCGTCCCTCGTGCAGGTGCCCGCGCATCTGCCAGACGCGCCACAGCGCCGCCCCGAGCCGCAGCGCGCACGCCGGGTCCCGCGCAGCCATCCAGTCCAGCGCGGCACGGAAGTTGTCGAGCTCGCCCTCCAGCCGGTCCAGCCACCACGCGCCGCGCGGGCCCATCAGCTCGCCGGCGCCGTCCTCGGCCAGCGCCAGGAACGCCTGGCCGAGGAC
>DATMKC010000453.1:0-6125 GCA_035553555.1 Egibacteraceae bacterium
CCATCTGCACCAGGTGCGACAACAGGCGCTGGTCGACACGCGTGACCGGCGTCATGAAGCGCCGGTACAGCGTCTCCGGCGACAGGCGCGTGAACATGCGCTCGTAGCGGCCGCGGTCGTCCGGCAGCACGGGACGGAACAGCACCTGGACGCCGTCGACCAGCCACGCCTGCTCGACCAGTTCCGCCGGGTAGCCAGGCGGCAGCGCGCCCTCGGACTCTGCGGCGCGGGGGTGGGAGGTTTCCTCGGGCATCGTCTTGGTCCAGGCTGGGGCCGTGCGACGCATCGCGGTGCTGACCAGCGGCGGTGACGCGCCCGGCATGAACGCCGCGGTGCGCGCCGTGGTGCGCGCGGCCGACGCCGCTGGGCTGGAAACCTACCGCGTGCGCAGCGGCTACGAGGGCCTCATCGACGGCGACCTGGCGCCGCTGGACGCGCGCGCGGTCTCCGGCGTGCTGCACCTGGGCGGCACGATCATCGGCACCGCCCGCTCGGCGCGCTTCCTCACGGAGCAGGGCAGGGCGCAGGCGGCGGCCACGCTGCGCGACGCCGCCGTCGACGGCCTGGTGGTCATCGGCGGCGACGGCTCCTTCCGCGGCGCCGACGCGCTGTCCGCCGAGCACGGCGTGCGCGTGGTGGGCATCCCGGGCACCATCGACAACGACCTGTCCGGCACGGACTGGACGCTGGGCTTCGACACCGCGGTCAACACGGCGCTGGAGTCCATCGACCGCATCCGCGACACCGCGATGTCGCACGGACGGCTGTTCTTCGTGGAGGTCATGGGGCGCCGCTCCGGCTGGCTGGCGCTGTACTCGGCGCTGGCCGGCGGCGCCACCGACGTGCTCATCCCCGAGCGGCCCACCGACATCGAGGCGGTGCGGGCCAAGGTGCGCGCCGCGTTCGCCATGGGCAAGGGCTTCTGCATCGTGGTGGTGGCGGAAGGCGACGACGCCGGCAACGTCTACGAGGTCGCCGCCCGCGTGGCCGACGGGCTGGGCCTGGACCACCGCGTCACCGCGCTCGGCCACGTGCAGCGCGGCGGGCCGCCGAGCATGCGCGACCGGCTCCTGGGCGCGCGGCTGGGGGACGCGGCCGTGACGGCGCTGCGCGAGGGCGCCGACCGCGTGATGGTGGGCGAGATGGGCGGCGAGGTGCTGCGCACGCCGCTGGCGCGCACGTGGACCGAGGCGCGGCCCGCGCCCGCCGCCCTGCTGGAGCTGCTGGGCCGCCTGGCGCGCTAGGAGGGCCGCGCGAGCTCGCGCAACCTGCGCAGCACCGTGTCCGGCTCGAGCGGGCCGAAGTGGCGGTCGACGATCACGCCGTCGCGATCCAGGAACACCCACGCGGGCTGCCCCGGCACCGCGAAGCGCTCCCACAGCGAGCCGTCGTCGTCCACGAGGTGCGTGAGCGCGCCGAGCTCGTGCCGCTCCACGAAGGCACGCATGGCCTCGCGTCCGTCGCGCCCCGCCATGCCGAGCACCACGCCGCCGTCGATCGTCCGCCGCGCCAACTGCGCGACCCCGGGGGCTTCCCGGTTGCAGGTCGGTCACCACGGCGCCCAGAACCACAGCGCCAGTGCCTGCCCGCGCAGGGCTGACAGCTCCAGGTCGCCGCCCGCGAGCGTCGGCGCGCTGCCCGCCAGCGGGTCGGCCGCGGCGGTGCCGTCGGAGGCGGCGGCCCGCGGCGACGTGCCGACGGAGGCGGTGGGGCCGCCACCGTCACCGGGGGGCGCCGCGCACGCCGCCGCCAACGCGACGAGGGCCAGCAGCAGACGGGGGCGCATGGCCATCACCGTAGCGTGGCGGTGACCGCGTCCCAGCGCTGCAGCCGCAGCGACAGGGCCACCAGGCGCACGAGCATCAGCCCGGCCATGCCGGCCCACACGCCGGTCAGGCCCCAGCCCAGGCCCAGGGCCAGGAAGCTCACCGGCGCGAGCACGCCCAGCGACGCCAGCGCCGTGGTGCGCAGCAGGTAGCGGTAGTCGTGCGCGCCCATCAGCACCCCGTCCAGCACGAACACCACGCCGCCGATCGGCTGCAGCAGGGCCACGACCGGCCACACCGCGCGCACCTGCTCCAGCACGCCCGCGTCGCGGCTGAACACCCCCGGCAGCGCTCCGATGAGCAGCAGGTATCCCACGCCGATTGCCAGCCCCGTGGCCGCGCCGTAGCGCACCAGCGTGACGGCCTCCGCCTTGGCGGTGCGCGCGTCCCCCGCGCCCAGCGACGTCGCGATCATCGCCTGGCCCGCGATCGCGAATCCGTCCAGCACCAGCGCCAGCAGCACCCACAGCTCGCGGGCGACCTGGTGCGCGGCCAGCGCCTCGGTGCCCATGCGCGCCGCCGCGGCGGTGGACAGGAGCTGGCCGGCCAGCAGGCTCGCCGTGCGCAGGAACAGGTCGCGCGACACCCGCAGGATGGCGCGCATGACCGCCGGGTCCACGCGCGCCGCGGCGGACGGCAACCGTCGCCGCAACAGCACCAGGAAGGCGGCCGCCACGGCGGTCTGCGCGACGACGGTGCCCCAGGCGGCGCCGGCGACGCCGAGGCCGGCCGGGTAGATCAGTGCCCAGGACAGCGCCGCGTCGGCCACGTTGAGCGCCACCGTGATGCGCAGCGGCGTGCGCGTGTCCTTGAGTCCCCGGTAGGCGCCGTGGCCGACCATCGCGACCAGGGCGGGCACTGCGGCCAGCGCGCGCACACGCAGGTACGCGGTGGCGTGCTCGCGCACCTCGCCGGCCGCGCCCATCGCCGCCAGGATCGCGGGTGTGGCCGCTTGCAGCAGCGCCGTGACCAGCAGGCCGCACGCCAGCGCGAGCCACAGCGCCTGCGCCACGCGGCGGGCGGCCTCCTCCGGGCGGCCGCCGCCGAGCGCGCGCGCGACCTCGGAGGTGGTGCCGTAGGTGAGGAAGTTGAACAGCCAGAACAGCGAGGTGAACACGGCGCTGGCCACGCCGAGCGCGGCCAGCTCCGCCGCGCCGAGCCGGCCGACCAGCGCGGTGTCGATCAGCGACAGCAGCGGGTCGGCCGCCAGCGCCAGCATCGCCGGCACCGCCAGGACGATGATCTCGCGACGGCGGCTGCGTAGGCTTGCGCTCATGGCCGGTGTCCGCATCTCGCGCACGCTATCGATCCCGCAGGAGGAGATCGAGTTGTCCTTCGCGCGCTCCGGCGGGCCAGGGGGCCAGCACGTCAACACCTCCGCCACCAAGGTGGAGCTGCGCTTCGACGTGGCGCGCAGCCCGTCGCTCAGCGACGAGCAGCGCCGGCTGCTGCTGGAGCGGCTGTCGTCGCGCCTGACCAACGACGGCGTGCTGGTGCTGCACGCCGGCGGTCACCGCTCGCAGACACGCAACCGCGAGGCGGCGGTCGAGCGCTTCGCCGGCCTGCTGCGCGAGGGCCTGAAGAAGCGGCGTCCCCGCACGCCGACACGACCCTCGCGGGCCTCCAAGCAGCGCCGCCTGGACGAGAAGAAACAGCACGGCGAGAAGAAGCGCCTCAGGCGCGCACCCGACGCTTGAGCCAGTGCCGCTCGGCGGTGGCCCAGGCGTCCAGCGGCTCCACCACGTCGGTGACGGCGGTGAGCAGCTCCTCCAGCTCACCGGTCTCCAGGCTCACCCGGCGGGCCGGCTCGATGTGGGCGAGCGCCTCGTCGACGGCCTCCCGGCAGGCCGTCCAGTCCTGCTCGGCGGCGGGCACGCGCCAGGCGTCCATCTCGGCCCTGACGGCGTGGAGCTCGTCGCGCAGCAGGTCCAGGCCCAGGCCGATGGGCGCGGGCTCCACCCGGCCGACGGGCAGGCAGCGCAGCAGCGCCTGGCGGGCCTGCTCGACGCGCTCGGCCTGGCGCTGGAACGCCTCCCAGGCGGACAGGAGCTCGGCGGGCATGGTTTTCTTCCGCAGCATCACGGCGTGAGAGTAGGCGCGCGCACGTGCCGACTGAAATCCCAACGACGCGTGAAGGCCCGTCCAACCGGGCGTCTACCGCTTGGCGGAGCCCCGGAAGCAGCAGCGGTCAGGGCCGCCCCGTGTCACATCGCCAGACGAACGGCGATCCGCTTGTTGGCGTCGACCTCGTCTTCATCTCCGACCTCGGTCAAAGACTTTTCGTGCACGCGGCCCTCAACCAGTACGTCCTGGTACTCAGGCTTGGGAACGAGTGTGGAAGCGCGCATCCGCGCGATCTCTTCCAAAGTAGACGTCTGTTCAGCCATTGCGCACCACCCTCATGGGTTCAACGTCTGCGGATAGTAGTGCTTCCGACGCACCCACTTGAAACCCTCGTGCTTCGTTATGGCTGCGATCTCGGTCGGTCCACCGACCGTCACAGCGCCAGGTCGGAACCGGACCCACTTCTTCGTCAGTTCCACCAAAAACTCGGCAAGATCGATCGCGTCCTGGATAGGCATCGCCGGGTGAACCGGATCTTGTAATAGGTTCGCGCGGATCAGGTCCACAGCAGGTCCAATCTGATCCTCGGGCACCCCAAGCTTCTCGTGAAGCACGGACGGCAGATCCAGTCCGAAGCCAAGCACCAAACGGGTGATTGCCTCCGGCTGACCACGCCAACGAAGGGATCCAGCGCTGCCTGGGTTCTCCTCTTCCGGTCCCTGGCACTGACCGTCTTCGCCAATGATTATCTCGTAGCGCTCGGGTAGTGACTTGCCCGGCGAGTAGCCGCCGACGGCCAAGCCGAGCGCCGGGTGCTTCTTGTTGCCACCGTAGACGGGGACGTACTTCTCGTCGTAGATGAACTCCTTCACCCGGACGGCGACCTCACGAACGCTGCATGTGGGCTTCAGGAGCCACTCTTCGTAGGAGTCGACATCGCCTGCGAAGCGTGCGCGCAGATCCTTCATCAGAGTCATCATCGAGGATTCCCCGATACCGCCCATGCCCCAGAAGCCCACCGCCAACGGACGCCCCTTGCACAGATTGAGGATCTTGTCGGCGTGGTCATAGGTGTTCGCCGCCACGCCATTTGACGTCATGAGTGTGGACGTGCTGTCGGCCGCGAAGACCATCCCGTCCATCACCTGAATCGTGACGGAAATCGTCATGCCACGCCCGCTCCCCGTTCTGACTTCGGGCTCCATCCGACCCGTATAGCTCGGATGCTAACCGGAGGCAGTGACGCACCCGGTAGGCCTTCAGCCGGCGGCGTAGCCCGCGAACCCCGACCACAGCAGCGTGACGAGATCGTCGGCCAGGCGCTCGCGGGGCACGTCCTGGCGGTCCAGCCAGCGCTCCCCCGCCAGGTGCACCATGCCGACGATGCCGTACGCCCACGTCGCCGCCGGCGCGGGGTCGAGGCCGAAGGCGGCCAGCCGCTCCGCCAGGACCTTGCCGATCTCGTCGCCGAGCTGGGCCATGAGCCCGGTGACGGCGTGCGGCTGCTCCGTCCGCGCCCACTGGGTGAGCCAGCGGTACAGCTCCGGCTCGCGCTCCACGAAGCGCAGGTAGGTGTCGATGCAGGTGCGCAGCAGCGCGCGCGGCCCGGCGTCGCGCGCCAGGGCATCCTGCAACTCCCAGGTGAGTGAGCCGGTGACCCGGTCGGCCAGCGCCAGGTTCAGGCCGTGGCGGGAGCCGAAGTAGCGGTACAGCACCGGCTTGGCCACGCCCACGTCAGCGGCGATCTCGTCCATGGACGCTCCGGCGCCGTGGCGGCGCAGCGCGTCGGCGACCGCGTCGATGAGCCGCTCACGACGCTCGGCCTTGTGCGCCGCCCTCGCCGGGTCCGGTCGCCGCTTGCGCTGTGGCTCCATGCTACGCATAGTATCTGTTACGAGTCGTAACACCTAAGGGGCACCGCCGCACAGGAGGAGCACATGGACTTCGCGCTCAGCGAGGAGCACCTGGAACTGCAGAAGTGGGCGCACGAGTTCGCCGTGCGCGAGATCCGGCCCGTCGCCTCCGAGTGGGACGAGCGCGAGGAGTTCCCCTGGCCGGTGCTGCAGAAGGCCGCCGAGGCCGGCATCTACGGCCTGGACATCTACCTGCAGCACCAGGCCGACCCGACGCAGCTCACGCTGCCGGTGGTCATGGAGGAGGTCTTCTGGGGCTGCGCGGGCATCGGCCTGGCGATCTTCGGCACGGGCCTGGCGCTGGCGGCGCTGGCCGGCAGCG
>DATMKC010000454.1:0-2474 GCA_035553555.1 Egibacteraceae bacterium
TTGCCCTCGTCGTCGACGTTGAGCGAGCCGCGGCGGTCCGCGATCGTGCCGTCGTCGAGCACGGTCACGCCCTTGGCGGCCACGCGCTTGCCCACCCGCCCGGCAAACGCGCTGGAGCCCTTGCGGTTGAAATCGCCCTCCAGCCCGTGGCCGATGGCTTCGTGCAACAGGATGCCGGGCCAGCCGGGGCCCAGCACAACGGTCATCTCGCCCGCGGGCGCCGGGCGCGACTCCAGGTTCGTCAGCGCCGCGCTGACCGCGTCGTCCACGAACTCGTCGATGCGCGCCTCGTCGAAATACGCCAGGCCGAAGCGGCCGCCGCCGCCGCCGGTGCCCATCTCGCGCCGGCCGTTCTGCTCGGCGATGACCGTGACCGACAGCCGCACCAGCGGCCGGATGTCCGCCGCGAGCGTGCCGTCCGCCCGGGCGACCATCACCACGTCGTATTCGCTCGCCAGGCCGGCCATCACCTGGACCACCCTGGGGTCCTTCGCGCGCGCCTTCTTCTCGGCGCGCTCGAGCAGCTGCACCTTGGCCGTGCTGTCCAGGCTGGCGATCGGATCGACGGGGCCGTAGAGCGACCGCCCGCCGGCGATCTTCTTCTCGCCGACGCGGGCGCGCCCTTCCCCGCCGGCCGCGGCGATGGTGCGCACCGTGCGCGCCGCGTCCAGCAGCGAGGCTTCGGAGATGTCGTCCGAGTAGGCGAATGCCGTCTTCTCGCCGCTGATCGCCCGCACGCCCACGCCGGTGTCGATGCTGAAGCTGCCGGTCTTGACGATGCCCTCTTCCAGGCTCCAGCCTTCACTGCGGGTGTACTGGAAGTAGAGGTCGGCGTCGTCGACCCGGTGCGCGGTGATCTCCGCGAGCGCGCGCGCGAGGTGGGTTTCGTCCAGGCCGAAGGGTTCCAGCAGCAGCCGCTGGGCGGTGGCCAGCCGCTCGAGGGTGGGTTCACGCGAGATCATCGGCCCATTCTAGGACGGTGCCCGTTTCCGTGCCGCTCGCCGGTGCTATCGCCGCAGCTCGATGGTCCGGTTGAGGTAGTGCGCGTCCAGGTCGTCCAGCAGCGCCTGCGCCGACGCGTAGCGCTCGGCCGGCTTCTTCGCCATCAGCCGGTTCACCACCGGCTGCAGCTCGGACACCGCTGCCGGCAGGTCCGGGGTGGGCGCGGAGAGGTGGCGCGCCAGCAGCAGGTCCAGCGACTCGGCCCGGAAAGGCCGCGCCCCCGTGAGCATCTCGAACATCATCACGCCCAGGCTGTACAGGTCCGACTGCGGCGTGATCGCCTGGCCCGAAGCCTGCTCCGGGCTCAGGTAGTAGGGCGTGCCGACCACGTCGCCGTGGCGCGTCTGCGTGAGCGCGAGGTTCTCCTGCAGCATGGACTTGGCGATGCCGAAGTCAGCCAGCGCGACCGAGCCATCCGGGCGCCGCATGATGTTTTCCGGCTTGAGGTCGCGGTGGATGATGCCGCGGGCGTGGACGGCTTCCAGCGCCTGCGCCACCTGCCGCACGATCTCCAGCACGCGCGGCGGCGCCATGCCCGCCTTGATCTCCGCGCGCAGGTCGCCGCGCTCGAAGTACTCCATCGCGATGTAGGCGTGGTCGTCGGTGAAGCCCTGGTCGTAGATGCGGATCACGTGCGGATGCTCGATGCGCGAGAGCAGCGTGTACTCCTGGATGAAGCGCGCCAGGTGCTCGCCGGTGGCCTTGCCGCTCGCATCCAGCACCTTCAGCACGACGGGCAGCCGGTCGGACTCGCGCTCGGCCAGGAAGACCTCCGTCATGCCCCCGGAGCCGATCTTGCGCGTGAGGCGGTAGCCCTTCAGGCGCAGCGGCTCGCCGCTGTCGAAGGAGTGGCCCTTGAACGCCGACAGCTTGGAGCGCAAGGCGCCCTTGACGGCCCGCGCCGTGATCTCCGAGTTGATCTGCACCGCGTTGCGTACCTCCTCGGCTCGCCCGACCAGCGTGGCCATGCCGTGCGTCCTGTCCTCGAGGTTGGTCTCCAGCCCCACGATCTCGGCGACCTCCATGAAGACGTTCTGCGCCCGCACCTCGAGCGAGGTGATGCCGCCGGTCTGCACGCCTTCGCCCGCCTCGTGGAGCACCGCCGTGCTGGCGACCACGGTCCAGCCCAGCTCCTTGCTGGCCGCTTCCAGCCGCGCGGCCATGTTGACGGTGTCGCCGATCGGCGTCGTCTCCTTGTTCTGCGTGGTCCCGAGGCGGCAGATCGTCACTTCCCCGCAATGCAGCCCGATGCCGATGGCGAAGGGCGGCAGGCCGCGCTGCGCGAAGCGCTGGACCAGCCAGGACCGGAATTCGTGCGTGGCCAGCGCCATGCCCAGCGCCGCGGAGACCGCGCGGCGCGCCGCGGGCAGCGGCGAGCCGCCGGCCATGGTGTTCGAGAACACGGCCAGCAGGCCGTCGCCGATGAAGCGCAGGTGGCGCCCGTCCTCAAGAACGGCGGGCGCCACCTGCGC
>DATMKC010000455.1:0-5643 GCA_035553555.1 Egibacteraceae bacterium
CCCCGTCGTCGCGCACGACCACCCGCAGGGCGCGCGCCCCGCGCTCGTAGGACACCCGCACGCTGCCGCCCCGGCGGGCCGCCGGCTGGCGCACCGGGAAGCCGTGCTCGACGCAGTTCTGCAGCAGCTCGGTCAGCACGAGCGCCAGCGGCGTGGCGACCTCCGCGGACAGCTCGCCCGGCTCGCCCTCCTGGTCGAACGTGATGGGCGCCTCCGGGCTCACCAGCCCGTCGGCGAGCATCGCGATGATGCGCTCCGACACCTTCACGAAGTCGACGCGCTGGCGGGTCTCCTGGCTCAGCGTCTCGTGCACCAGGGCGATGGAGGAGATGCGGCGCACGCTCTCGGCCAGCGCCGCGCGGGCCTCGTCGCTGCGCAGGCGCCGCGCCTGCAGGCGCAGCAGGCTCGCCACCGTCTGCAGGTTGTTCTTCACGCGATGGTGGATCTCGCGGATGGTGGCGTCCTTGACGCGCAGCGCCCGCTCCTGGCGGCGGATGTCGGTGACCTCCCGCACCAGCAGCAGGCCCGCCCGTGAGCGCCCCTCGCCGATGAGCGGCAGGAGGCGGCGCACCACGATGGTGCCGTGCCGCTCCACCTCCGTCTCGACCGGCTCGGCGTGGGCCAGCCCCTCCAGCAGCTCCTCGGCCACGGGGTCGAAGTCGCCGACGTGCTGGCCCGTGGACAGGTCGATGGAGCCCAGCCGCCGGTACGCCGACACGGCGTTGGGCGAGGCGTACACGACGCGCCCCTCGGCGTCCAGCCGCAGCAGGCCGTCGCCGACGCGCGGGGACACCTCGCGCTCGTCGAGCTGGTCGATGGCGTAGGGGAACGTGCCCTCCGCCAGCATCTGCGCCAGCTCGCCGGCGCTCTGCAGGTAGGTCAGCTCGAGCTGCGACGGCGAGCGGGCCGTGGAGATGTTCGCCTCGCGGGTGACCACCGCGACCACCTCGCCGTTGAAGTGGACCGGGATCGCCTCCTCGCGCAGCGGCACGCCGGTGGACCAGTCCAGGTCGGTCTCGCGGATGACGCGCGCCTCCGCGTAGGCGCGCCCCACCATCGGCCGCGACGTCGCGGGGACCACCGCGCCCACCATGTCCTCGTGGTAGATCGTCTGCGCGGTGTAGGGGCGCATCTGGCCGACGCAGCGGTAGCCCATGCTGCCGGTCGGCAGCTCGTCGCGGACCCACAGCAGCAGGTCGGCGAAGGACAGGTCCGCCAGGATCTGCCATTCGCCGAGCAGCGCCTGGAGGTGGTCGATGGCGGCGTCGTCGAGGTCGGGACACCCGGCCACGAGCTCGTCGAAGAGCGACATGGGCGCGATCCTATCCGGGTGCGCTACTGCAGCCGGCGCATGACCTCGTCCGCGGCCGCCTGGCCGACGCGGCCCTCCCCGCCCAGGAGCCAGCCGGAGGCCGCGCGCTCCGGCGTGTAGCGCAGCCGGTCCAGGTGCTGCAGCGTCGCGGGCGGCACGGTGTCGCGGTCGGCCAACAGCAGCGGCGCGCCGTTGCGCGCCGCGAGCGGCGCGGCCGCCAGCGGCAGCGTCCAGGCGTCGGCGGCGAAGCCGTTTGCCACGATCAGCCGGTCGCCGCCGCGGCCGCCGGTGCGGCCCCACAGCTGCTCGGCCACGGCCGCGGCGGTCCCCGCGCGGTCCTGGCCGAACACGCGGGTGGGCTGCGGCAGCCGGTCCAGGACCGCGTCGGCGACGGCGGACGGGCCGCCCAGGACGACGCTGCGGCGGATGCCGCGGCGCACGATCAGCTCGGCCGCCGCGGGCGCCAGCGCGTCACGGTCGGTGAGCAGGACGGGCACGCCGGCCCAGGCGCCGTACGCGCCGCCCGCGAGCGCGTCGGCCCAGGGCACCGCCGAGTCCGGCCCGGCGCGGGCGATCAGGACGCGGTCGCCACCACGGCGCTCCAGCACCAGCTCGGCGATGCGCACGGCGGTCTCGGCGCGGCCCGAGCCGGCCAGCCGCACCACGCGCCAGCGGCCGGCGAGGGCCTGCGCGACGGCGGGGCTGACCGCCCGCTCGCCGCCCAGGACGTACACGGTGCGTCCCGCCGGCAGGACGCGCTCCAGCTCGGCCCAGACGCGGTCGTCCAGGCGGTCTCCCGGCGTGAGCAGGACCGGGCCGTCCGCGCCCGCCAGCGGACCGCCGGCCATCGCGTCGGCGAACAGGTCCGCGCGCGCGACCACCGCGTGCGCCGCCTGGCCGGGCCCGAACGCCAGGCCGGACACCGCCACCGCCTCGCCCGGCGCGTCGGCCGCGACGGCGCTGCGCGCCAGCACCGGCCACAGCACCTCGAACGTGCCGGAGGCGGGGGCGGCCTCGTCGGCCTCGAGCCGCCAGGTGTAGCGGCCGGGGGTCAGCCCGGCACGGCCCGCCCACGTCGCCGCCGCCTGCTCGCCCACGCCCGCGGCGTGGTGCGCCGGCGTGCCGGAGGGGTCCGTGACGCTCAGCCGCCAGGCCGCGTTCGGCCACAGGCGCGCGCTGAACGTCATCGGCGACGCGAAGCCGCCGTCCTTGCCGCCGCGCGCCACGCCGCTGCCGCTGCGCGCGTCCTCGATCACGGGCAGCACCAGGTCGACGTACTCCTGCGCCGGCGTGCGCCCCTCGCTGCTGACCGTCCAGGTGTAGCGCCCCAGCGCGACGGCGGGAGGCGGCGTCCAGGTGCTCGCCACGGCCTCGCCGGAGCCGCTGTCGCGGTGCACGACCGCGCCGGAGGGGGCGCGCACCTCCAGTGCCCACTCCCCCGCCGGGCGCAGGCGGGCGCTGAAGCGCACCGGCCCGTCCACGGACTGGCCCCGCGCGACGCGCAGCCGCAGCGGGCTGGCGTCGTGGTCCAGGATCATGCGCCCGCCCAGCTCCAGGACGCGGTGGCGGATGGCCGGCAGCAGGCTGTCCAGCGCCTGGCCGGGGCAGCTGGTCTGCGACACGGCGCGATGGCCGCTCACCGTGGCCAGGCGCACGCGCTGGCCGGACGGGTAGCGCGTGGAGCCGCGGCTGGTCAGCTCCACGGAGCCGGTGACGTCCACGTGGTGGATGTCGAACTTCCACGCGATGACGCGGGCGATCGACTCCAGCGCCCCCGAGCCGGGGCCGGCGCTGGTGTGGGTGCCGAGCGAGGCGACGCCGAAGGTGGAGGTGTTGAAGCCGCCGGCGTGCGCCCCCAGGACGGGGCGGTCCACGCCGCCGGCGCGGCCCTCGTAGACGGTGCCGAAGCGGTCCACCAGGAACTGGTAGCCGATGTCGGACCAGCCCAGCGACTGCGTGTGATAGCGGTAGATCCCCCGCACCAGGGCGGGGGCCTCGGCCTGGCTGTAGCTGTTGGCGTTGACGGTGTGGTGCACGAAGGCGGCGCGCACCCGCCGCGAGTAGCTGGGCGAGCCGTCGCGCCAGGACTCGTCGGCCCCCCAGCCGGCGCGGCTCACGATGCTCGGCGCACCGGCGGCGGCGTGCGCCGCGGCGGGACGCCAGGCGGCCCGCACCGCGTCCCACATGCGCCCGGGCAGCGAGCGGCTCTGGCCCAGCGTGTCGATGACGGTGGGCAGCACCTGCTGCGGCGTGGCGCCCTCGACGCGGACCTGCAGGTGACGGGCGGCGCCGGTCCACACGGGCGCCGTGGGGACCAGGCCCTCCGACGGCACGGCCGGCTCGGGGCCGCCGGGGTCGGGGCCCTCGTCGGCGGGCAGGGGCTCCGCCTCGATCCAGCCGCTCCAGTCCTCGCCGTTCGCGGAGGCGCGGACCTGCAGCTCGGCGCCGGCGGGGACGCGGAAGCCCACCAGGGAGAACGGGACGGGTGCGGCGACCGGGGCGGAGGTGCGCGCGTCCAGCGCCGGCGGGGCGGCCATGGCGGCCACGACCGTCGGGGCGGCCGGGGGCAGCTCGGCGGCCGCGGCGGGCGGCAGGCCGACCGCGAGCATGCCGACGACGAGCACGGTCAGAAGTGCTCGGGGAAGCAACGTGACTCCTCACCAGCCGGTCCAGCGAATGACGGTGCCCCGAGCCTCGGGCACAGCTCCGGATCTTTTTGCGCCCGAGGCCCAGGGCACTCAGTCGCTAGGACGCGCGGAGCCCGGCAGGTGTTCCGCAAAAATCGCCCGCGGGCGCGCGTCAGCGCTCCAGGAAGCGCTCGAGCCCCTTGATGGGCCCGACCTCGCGGATGCGCTGGAAGGCGCGCGTCTCGATCTTTTTGACCTCGGCGATGGTCAGGCCGAGCCGTGTCGCGACCTCGCCCGGCTTGGCGGGCACGCCCTCCTTGAGGCCCATGCGCAGCTCCAGGACCTGCCGCTCGATCTGCGGCAGCCGGCTGAGCACCCCGCTGAGCTTCTGGCGCAGCGCGCGCAGCGCGGCGTCCTCGGCCTCGTCGGACCGGGGACGTCTCACGGGGGGGCGCTCGTCACTCATGAACCGCTCATCCTACACAGCACCGGTCGCAGGCATCCGCGCGCGGGCGGCGGGCCCCGCCGGGCAGCGGCGCCTCTAGGCTTGGCCGCCATGGACCACGCCGAACTGCAGCGCCTGGTCGACCAGGCCGACGACGCCGCGCTGCTGCGCGCCGTGGACGGGCTGGCCGCGTCGCGGGAGTGGGACCTGCTGGAGACGCTGCGCGAGCGCTGCGAGCAGGCCGTCGAGATGGGCCGGCAGCTGTGGGGCGTGGCCATGCACGTCGACTACCGCCTGGCGTGGGAGGGACCGGCCGCGCACGCCGCCCGCGCCGTGGAGCGGGGATCCAGCCGCTTCACCCTGGGGCCGCTCACGGAGGTCGCGTCGAGCACGCACGAGTGGGCGGCGCTGGAGGTGCACCTGCGCGATCCGGTGGTGCGGGCCACGGTGGCGCAGGAACGCGCGCTGCGCGGCGAGGACCTGCGCGGCGACGCGTCGCTGGCGGCGTACGCGTCGCTGCCCGCGGCGGTGTACCGGTGGGAGCCGGACTACGCGCTGCCCGTCTACCGCGACCGCGCCGCCAAGTTCGCCCAGCCGGACGCCGCGTTCCGCCACGTCCCGCTGACCGCGGCGGGCGGCAGCGCGTCCGAGCCGTTCGACGACGAGGCCACCGACGCGCTGCGCGACGTGGTGCGGACCTGGTGGACGCAGTCGGCCGGCCGCGGCGCGGCGCTGGGCGTGGAGGGCGATGCCGCCGGCGCGGTGCGCGCGCTGCGGGGCGAGCGTCCGGGCGGCTTCGGCCTGATGGCGGTCGAGTCGGCCGAGGGCCTGGCGCTGCTGCAGTGGGCGGGCGCCAGCGGCGGCGCGTACGGGCCACGGCCCGGTGGCGCCGCGGGACGCTTCGCGGCGTGGTGGGCGGCGGCGGCGCTCACCGGCCTGGACTGGCCGGAGCGCGTGGACGACGTGTTCGCCGGGGAGCTCGGCGCCGCGTGCGCGCAGCTGCGCTGGTACCGCTGGGCGGGCACGGAACCGGACACCGGCTGGACCCTGCGCCTGGCCATCGAGGACCCCACCGACGGCCTCGCCTGGTGCCTCGAAGCCGTCGACCAGCGCGAAGACGAGGAGGCCTAGCGGCCCTTCCACTCCGGAGCGCGCTTCTGCAGGAAGGCCATCACGCCCTCCTTCACGTCGTCGGTCTGCAGGTGCAGCGACAGCATCGACGCGAGGTAGCTCAGCGCCTGGTCCCGGCCCATCTGCAG
>DATMKC010000456.1:0-2742 GCA_035553555.1 Egibacteraceae bacterium
CACCAACCAGGCGGGCGAGGACAACCGCAACGTCGCGCGCATGAGCCTGCTGCTGGCCGGCTTCCCCGTCACCGTGCCGGGCGCCCTGCACCACGGCCTCCAGGCCGGAGGCGCACAACCGGTTCACGGTGGCGCCCGGCACGGTGACGGGGAAGCCGGCCAGCAGCAGGCTCATGCGCGCGACGTTGCGGTTGTCCTCGCCCGCCTGGTTGGTGTCCCCGGCGATGACCTCGTCCACCTCGGCCGGGTCCAGCCCGGCGCGGTCGACCAGGGTGCGCAGCGTGAGCGCCAGCAGGTCGTCCGGGCGCACGCCGCGCAGCGCCCCGCCGATCCTGCCGACCGGGGTGCGCACCGCCTCGACCAGGAACACCTCGCGCATCGCCGCCTCCTTGTGCCGCGCCGATGGTAGCGGCGGCCTTGCCGGCCGGACGCATCGTGTTACACACTGGCGGGTAGAACGTCTACGACCGTCACACGTCGTCCGCCCGTCACGAGGCCCGCCCATGCGCGCACGCTCGGCGTTGTTCACCCTCTTCGGCGACGTGGTGCGCCCGCACGGCGGCGAGGCGTGGCTGTCCACGCTGACCGCGTACATGGACGCGCTCGGCTTCACGGCCGAGGCGACGCGCACGGCCCTGCACCGCATGAGCGCGGAAGGCTGGGTGGAACCGCGGCGGGCCGGCCGCTTCGCCGCCTACCGCCTCACGGCGCGCGGCGAGGCGCGGCTGGAGGAGGCCGCCGAGCGCATCTACCGCCTGCGCGCCGCCGACTGGGACAAGCACTGGCGGCTGCTGGTCCACCGCGGCGCGCTGCCCGCCGCCGTGGTGCGCGAACTCGGCTGGGTCGGCTTCGGCCGGCTCACGCCGGACGTGTGGGTGAGCCCGCACCCCCACGACGCGCATCTGGACGAGCTGCTGGCCGCCGCGGGCCTGCTGGAGGCGGTGCACCGCTTCACCAGCGCCGCCGGCGGCGACGCCGACCGCATCGTCGCCGAGGCGTGGGACCTGTCCCGGCTGCGGGCCGGCCACGAGGAGTTCCTGCGGCAGTGGGCGCGCGCCAAGCCGCCGCGCGACCCGCGCCGGGCGTTCGCGCAGCGCGTCCGCCTGGTGCACCACTGGCGCGGCTTCCTGTTCTCCGACCCGGGCCTGCCGGACGCGCTGCTGCCGGACGACTGGCGCGGGGAGCAGGCCACCGCGGTGTTCCAGCAGCGCCACGCCGAGCTGCGCGAGCGCTCGGAGCCGTGGGCGATCGCGCGCCGCGAGGGAGGACCGGGCCGGTGACCGCGATCATGAGCCCGTTCGACGTCGACGCGCGCACCGCGGCGTTCAGCGCCCATGTCCGTGCCGGCGGCACCGTGGAGCCCGGCGACTGGATGCCCGAGGCCTACCGCGCCGGGGCGCGCAAGTTCATCGAGATGCACGCGAACTCCGAGATCATGGGCGCGCTGCCGGAGCGCGAGTGGATCTCGCGCGCCCCGACGCTGCGCACCAAGCTGTCGCTGGCCGCGAAGGTGCAGGACGAGGTCGGCCACGGCCACCTGCTGTACCGGCTGGCCGAGGAGCTGGGCAAGCCGCGCGCGGCGATGGTCTCCGACCTCCTGGCCGGTCGCAGCAAGTTCCACAACGTCTTCCACTACCCCACCCGGACCTGGGGCGACGTGGCGGTGATCGGCTGGCTGGTGGACGGCGCCGCGCTGGTGACGCAGCGCGCCCTGCTCGCCTCCAGCTACGCGCCGTACGTGCGCGTGCTTCGGCGCATCTGTGCGGAGGAGAGCCTGCACCAGCGCCACGGGGAGCACCTGGTCCTGGAGCTGTGCGGTGGCACGCCGGCGCAACGCGAGCTGTTCACCGAGGCGGTGGCGCGCTGGTGGCAGCCGATCCTGCAGTTCTTCGGCCCGCCGTCGCCGGAGGACGCCGACCCGGGCGACGAGGCCGCCGCGACGGCACGCCAGGAGGCACGCGACCCGCTGCTGTGGTGGCGCTTCAAGACGCGCACGAACGAGTCGCTGCGCCAGGAGTTCCTGTCCCTGTACGTGCCGAAGCTGTGGGACCTGGGCGTGGAGCCGCCCGACCCCGACCTGCGCTGGGACGCCGAGACCGGCCGCTGGGTCACCGGGCCGGTCGACTGGAGCGAGCTGGAGCGCATCGGCCGCAACGAGGGACCGATGTCGCAGACCCGGCTGGCGTGGCGGAACTGGATGCACGACGAGCACCGCTGGGTGCGCGAGCTGCTGCGCGAGGTGGCGGCATGAGCGTGCGCTGGATGGTGCTGGGCCGCCGCACCTGGGAGGACACCCTGGTGGAGGTCGGCGAGGTGCACGCGCCCGACGCGGACCTGGCGCTGCTGCTGGCACGCGACGCGTTCTTCCGCCACGGCGAGGGCGTGGACTACGCGGTCGTGCGGGCCGACGCGGTGCACCCGTGCCCCGACCCCTCCGCCCTGGAGTTCGCCACCGACAAGTCCTACAAGCTGCAGGCGGGCTACACCGGCCTGGGCGCCAAGCGCCGCCGCGTCGCGGAGCTCGCGCGCTCGCTGGGACTGGTGCGCGATCGGGCGCGGCCGTGAACGCGCGCGTGGAGCTGCTGCTCGCCCTGGCCGACGACGCGCTGGTGCTGGGGCACCGCCACGTGCAGTGGACCGGCGTGGCCCCGCACCTGGAGGCCGACCTCGCGTTCACCTCCATCGGCCTGGACGCGATGGGCCACGCGCTGGTGTGGTACCGCCTGGCCGCCGACGCCGACG
>DATMKC010000457.1:0-8115 GCA_035553555.1 Egibacteraceae bacterium
CTGGCGCTGCCACAGCCACATCCACCAACACGGCTGGCAAGTCCGGCAAGAACACGGCCGCTACACCGCCGGGCCACCAGGCCAAGCACCACCCGCACCACCGGAACCACTGCACCTTGACAACAACATAGAGAACCCAGCGCTCGCGCTCGCGCATACCGGCTGACCCGCCACCCCACCCGCCAGGTGGGGCGCGAAGCCCGCCCACACCGCCAACAGGCGGGCGGGGCGGCGGTCGGCGTGGGAACCGGAGACCGACGAGGACGAGCCCGGCTCGCGGCGCCACACACGCGCGGCCGCAACCTGGCCGCCGACGCCCGACACCGCGATATCAGCCGGGCGAGGAGCGAGGAGGGGTCCGGGCCCACGCGACCGCGGACACGCACCGCGGCATCAGCCGGGCGAGGAGCGAGGAGGGGTCCGGGCCCACGCGACCGCGGACACGCGCGACCAGCGACCGCAGGGCGTCGGCGGGTGCGGATATACTCCCGCCCGGTCGATCCCGATGTCCCGCCTCCTCCGGTGCCGCCGTGCCGGCGCCGTCCGGGGGGCCCGCTGCCCCAAGGAGTGACGAGCCAGCATGGCGCGCGCCGACCTGCACTACGCGCTCGCGGTTGACCGCGAGATCCTCGAGGCCGCCTCGGTCGATCCGTCGCTGCTGGACCCCGTCGTCCGGGTGCCCAGCGGCCTGCCGGGCGAGGCCCGCCCGTTCGTGGTGGCGCGCGACTACCAGGGCCCGGTCGGCTACTACACCGAGCACTTCGAGATCGCCGACGCCAAGGGCCGCGTGGTGCACCGCTCGGCGCTGCGCCGGGTGAACCTGCGCGGGGAGATGTTCGAGGACCGCGTCACCGACGTCGTCACCGGCCTGGCCTTCGAGGACCCGGACGAGCACCAACTGCGCTGCTTCATCGACGGCGAGCAGATCGGCCAGGTGCCGGTGTTCCTGGAAATGGGGCTGGGCGGAGACCCGCGCGTGGCCGCCGAGGAGACCTTCAAGAAGGCCATCGGCAAGGGCGAGATCATCTGGATCACCGTGCCGCAGGCGCCGGCCGGCCGCCGCGGCGAGCGCAAGACCCACACGCAGCCGGTGTGGTTCATCACCCAGGGCCCCAAGATCTACGTGCTCACCGGCCCGGGCGAGCAGGACGTGCGGGGTCTGGTCCAGGCCGGCGAGGTGGAGATCACCGCGCGGTCCAAGGACCTGCGCAGCCGCGTGTCGCGCGTGCCGGCCACCGTCCGCGTGCTGCCGAAGGACGACCCCGAGTGGGACAAGCTGGCCCAGTCGGCCACGCCCAAGCGGCTGAACCTGCCGGACAAGACCTTCGAGGACGCGGTGCGCCGCTGGCGCGAGACCTGCGAGCTGGTCGAGCTCACACCGCAGTTCGGCGCGAAGGCGGCCTAGCCGCCCTCAGGCGGCCGCGCGCCGCCGCAGCCACAGCGCGGCGGCACCCGCCGCCGCCGCCCCACCCACCAGCAGCGGGACCATCGCGCCTCCCGGCAGGTCCGCTTCCGCCCAGACGTCCACGCTTCCGCCCGCCGGCACGGTCCAGATCAGCTCGCCGTCCGTGGAGCGGTCCGCGTTGGTGTCCCGCACCTGGCCCGGCACGCGCAGCCGCACCTGGTAGGTCACCGCGTCGGCCAGCGCGGCGACGGCCTGCTCGGGTGTGTAGCCCAGCTCCGAGACCGCCGGGCCGGGCCGCAGCGCGGCGGCCCCGCGCACGCGCACGACGCCCTGGTCCAGCTCAAGTGACAGCGACTCCAGCGGCCGCAGCTCCGGCGCGTCCAGCGCCGCGGTGAAGCCGGCCACGAGCCGATCGAACTCGTCGGGGCCCGCGAAGCCGGCCGACAGCCGCACCCGGCGGCCACCCTCCGGGCCTTCGCGCGCCTGCGCGTCCCAGCCCGCAAGTTCGTCCACGCGCCTGGCCAGGTCGCGCAACGGGTCGGTCCCCGACGCCGCGGCGCGTGTCACCAGGGCACGGTCCGCCACCAGCTCCACGGCCAGCGTGCCGCCGCCGTCCCGGTCCAGGTCCACGTCGATCGCGGCGTCCAGGCGGCACCCGCCCACAGCCAGCGCGAGGACCGCGAGCAGCAGCCCGGACGCCCAGCAGCGGTGCCGGCGGCGCACGCGTCGCGTCCCTTTCTCATCCGACGAGGGCCCCGCGCGAAGGCGCCGAGGCTACGATGCGCCGAGCGTACCGAACAGGATGGGCATGACCGAGGCGGCAGAACCGCAGACCATCCCCGACCGGCGCAGGCTGGGCGAGCTGTTGCTCACCGCCGGCGTGCTGAGCCGGGACGACCTCGACCGCGCGCTGCAGTCCGCGCGCACCGGCCCGGACGGGCGGCGCGAGCGGCTCGGGCGGACCGTGGTGCGCCTTGGCCTGGCGTCGGAGCAGGACGTGGCCCGCGCGCTGGCCGAGCAGCTTGGCCTGGCCCACTTCGGCGGCGACATCCTCCCGATGGACGAGGCCGTGGCGCACGTCATCCCCGCGGCCATCGCCCAGCGCCACGACGTCGTCGCGACCGGCCGGGATCCCGACGGCACGCTCGTCGTGGCGTTCGCCGACCCCACCAACATCGTCGCGCTCGACGACGTGCGGCTGGCCACCGGCGTCCGGCGCATCCGCCGCATCGTGGCCTCGCGCCAGGCCGTGCAGGCGGCGATGCGCAAGGTCTACGGCTTCGACCAGCAGTCCGCCGTGGAGCTGCTGGACAGCCTGGAGACCGTCACCGACGAGCCCAGCGACATCGAGCTGCTGCGCGCGGTGGAGGACGCGCCGGTGGTGCGCCTGGCCGACGGCATCCTCAGCGGCGCGCTGCAGGCCGGCGCGTCGGACGTCCACGTCGAGCCGGGCGTCGCGGGAACCTCGGTCCGCTACCGCATCGACGGCGTGCTGCGGCCGGTCATGACCGTGCCGCGCGCCGCCACGCCGGCGCTGGTGTCGCGCCTGAAGCTCATGGCCGGCATGGACATCGCCGAGCGCCGCCGCCCGCAGGACGGTCGCAGCCGCCTGCGCGGCCAGGGCGAGGACGTCGACCTCCGCGTGGCCACGCTGCCGTCGCTGTACGGCGAGACCGTGGTGATGCGCCTGCTGCGCAAGGGCGACGAGCGGCTGACGCTGAGCGAGCTCGGCCTGTCCCCCGAGCAGCTCGCCGCCGTGCAGTCGGCGATCGAGCGCCCCCAGGGGCTGGTGCTGCTCACCGGCCCGACGGGTTCCGGCAAGACCTCCACGCTGTACGCGTTCCTGGAGCACCTGCGCAACGACACCCGCAAGATCATCACCCTGGAGGACCCGGTCGAGTACCAGCTCGACGGGATCAGCCAGACCCAGATCAGCGACCAGATCGGCCTGACGTTCGCGCGGGCGCTGCGCACGGTGCTGCGCCAGGACCCGGACATCGTCATGGTCGGCGAGGTCCGCGACCCCGAGACGGCGGAGCTGGCCTTGCAGGCCAGCCTCACCGGGCACCTGGTGTTCTCGACGCTGCACACCAACGACGCGGCCGGCGCCATCGTGCGCCTGCGGGACCTGGGCATCCCGCCCTACCTGATCGCCAGCTCCCTCACGCTGGTGGTGGCGCAGCGCCTGGCACGCACCATCTGCCCCGCCTGCGCGGCCCCGCGCCCCCCGACGGATTGGCAGATGGGCGAGCTGCACCTGGCGCCGCAGGAGGTGCAGCGGGCCGGCTTCGCGGCCGGCGGCGGCTGCGCGGCCTGCGGGCACAGCGGCTACCGCGGCCGCGGCGGGGTGTTCGAGGTGCTCGTCGTCGACGCGACGGTGCGCCGCCTGGTCGCCGAGGGCGCCAGCGAGCCCGCGATCCGGCGGGCCGCCCGTTCCGCGGGCATGCGCAGCCTGCGCGAGGACGGCGTCCGCCGCGCGATGGCCGGTGAGACCACGCTGGAGGAAGTGCTGCGCGTCACGCCGTCGGAAGGCGGCGTCGAGGGCGTGTGCCCGGTCTGCGCGCAGGAAGTGGAGCCCGACTTCCACCGCTGCCCGTGGTGCAGCGCCGACTTGCGCCCCAACGACTGCGTCACGTGCGGGCGCCAGCTCGCGCGCGGCTGGGTGGTCTGCCCGGAGTGCGGCACGCCGCGCAACCCCGTCGGCCTCGACGCCGAGCGGCTCCCCAAGCTGCTGGTGGTCGACGACGACAAGTCGGTACGCGCCGCGATCACCGCCATGCTCACCGGGGACTACGAGGTGGTGGAGGCGGCCGACGGCGAAGAGGCCCTGCGGCTGGTGCACAGCGCCGCGCCGGACGCCGTGCTGTGCGACGTCAGCATGCCGGGCATGGACGGCTACACGGTGACGCGGGAGCTGCGCTCCCGGCCCGTGACCATGCACCTGCCGGTGGTGCTCATGACCGGCCAGGACGACCGCGACACGGAGATCGAAGGCCTGCGCTCCGGCGCCGACGACCACCTGTCCAAGCCGCTGGACCCCGAGGTGCTGCTCGCTCGCCTGGAGGCCGTGCTGCGCCGGCGCACCCGCACGGCCGGCGACCTGTAGCCGAGGCGGGTTCGTCGTCGTGCGTCGTGCCGCCTAGCATTCAGCGCACGACGACCAAGGAGACCCCTGTGCCAACCGCTGACCAGGTGCTGCAGGCGCTGGCCCACGCCGAGGAGCCGACGCTGGGCGCGCCCGTCACCAGGCTCGAGCTGATCAACGACCTGGTGGTGGACGGCGGGACCGTGCGCATCCAGGTGCTGGAGCCCATCCCCGGTGCGGCCAGCGAGGCGCTCGGCGAGGCCGTGCGCGCCGCGGTGCGCGCCGTCGAGGGCGTCGACGCGGTGGAGGTGAAGGTCTCGCCGATGCCGGAGGACCGCCGCCAGGCGCTCGCGGCCAAGCTGCGCGGCAACGCGCCCGCGGCCGCCGGCGGGCAGCCGGTGATCCCGTTCAGCCAGATGGACAACGAGACCAAGGTCGTGGCGATCGCCTCCGGCAAGGGCGGCGTCGGCAAGAGTTCCATCACCACCAACCTCGCCGTGGCGCTGGCGCAGGCCGGCCACAAGGTCGGCGTGCTGGACGCCGACGTGTGGGGCTACTCCATCCCGCGCATGCTGGGGGTGTCCGGCCAGCCGCTGCCCTTCGGCAACATGGTGGTGCCGCTGCGCGCCTACGGCTGCAAGGTGATCTCCATCGGCTTCTTCATCGACGCCGAGCGCCCCGTGGTGTGGCGCGGGCCCATGCTGCACCGGGCGCTGCAGCAGTTCCTGGCCGACGTGTACTGGGGCGACCTGGACTTCCTGCTGTGCGACCTGCCGCCGGGCACCGGCGATGTCGCGATCTCGCTGGCGCAGATGCTGCCCAACGCCGACATGCTGGTGATCACCACGCCGCAGCCCGCGGCCCAGCGCGTGGCGCTGCGGGCGGGCCAGGTCACGGCGCAGACGGGCATGCGCGTGGCCGGGGTGATCGAGAACATGAGCTACTTCATCGCGCCGGACACCGGCAACACCTACCGGATCTTCGGCGAGGGCGGCGGCGAGATCCTGGCCAAGGAGCTGGACACCGAGCTGCTCGGTGCGATCCCCCTGGACGAGCGCCTGCGTGAGGGCGCCGACGAGGGCGTCCCGCTGATCGTGGGCGACCCGGACGCGCCGGCCAGCTTGGTGCTGCGCGAGATCGCCGAGAAGGTGGCGCGGCGCAAGACGTCGATGGTCGGGCGCAGCCTGCCCCTGATGGGCTGAGCCGTCCGGTGCGGCCGCTCGTCGTCGTCCCCACCTACAACGAGATCGCCACGCTGGAGCGGGTGGTCTCCGGCGCCCTGGCCGCGGACGCCAGGCTGCACGTGCTGGTGGTCGACGACGGCTCCCCCGACGGCACGGGCGACCTGGCCGAGAAGCTGGCCCTGGCCGGCGACGGACGCGTCGCCGTGCTGCACCGCCGCGCCAAGTCCGGCCTCGGCTCGGCCTACAAGCGCGGCTTCGAGTGGGGCATGGCGCGCGGCTACGACGTGCTGTGCGAGATGGACGCGGACCTGTCGCACAACCCGGCCGATCTCGCGCGCCTGCTCGCCGCGCTGGAGTCCGCCGACCTGGCGATCGGCTCGCGCTACGTGCGCGGCGGCGGCGTGGTGGACTGGCCGCTGCACCGGCGGCTGCTGTCGCGCATGGGCAACCGCTACGTGCGCCTGATCACGGGCATGCCGCTGCGCGACGCGACCGCCGGCTTCCGCGCCTATCGCGTCCCGGTCGTGGAGGAGGTCAACCTCGACAGCCTGCGCGCCGAGGGCTACGCGTTCCAGCTGGAGATGGCGCTGCGCACGTGGCGGCTGGGCTTCGCGATCACCGAGGTGCCGATCACGTTCGTGGAGCGCACCGAGGGCGCGAGCAAGATCAGCCGCGCCATCGTGGTGGAGGCGCTGTGGCGCGCGGCGCTGTGGGGCCTGCGCGGCCCGCGCCGCGCCGCCCCCACCCACCCCCGCTCCATCTGCTCACAGTGAGCGGTTTCCCCGAAATACGGGGGCAACGGTTCACAGTGAGCGCAGGCGGCGCAGCGGCAGGCTGACGAGGCGGCGGCCGGCCTTGGCGACCGGGCCGCGCCACACCGAGCCGATCAGCAGGCCCAGGCCCGCGCCGCCGATGACATCGGTCGGGTAGTGCACCCCGACGTAGACCCTGCTCAGCGCCACGTAGGCCCCCAGCAGGTCGAACAGCCCCGCGGCGGCCGGGCCGCGCGCGCGGTCGGCGAGCACGGTGGCCATGGCGGTGCCCACGGCGGCGTGGCCGGACGGGAACGACGAGCCGGTCGGCGGGCGGACCAGGCGGCGCACGCCGTCCGCCTCGTACGGACGCGCCCGCTTCACGCGCGTCTTGGCGCCCTGCCCCAGGCTCCATGCCGCCAGGCCCGCGCCGAGCACGTCGCCGGCCATGCGA
This sequence comes from Egibacteraceae bacterium, assembly GCA_035553555.1. GTDB lineage: Bacteria > Actinomycetota > Nitriliruptoria > Euzebyales > Egibacteraceae > DATMKC01. The sequence continues at coordinate 6,881 of DATMKC010000457.1, forward strand.
CGGCGCCCCGTCGCGGCCAGGACGCCGGCGACGCCGGCGACCGCGTACACCGAGCCGAGGTCCGTGGTGTGCGTCACCGCCTTGTCCAGGCCGTCCGAGCCGGCGTGGCGCAGCGCGTCGCCGATGCGCACGTCGACACGCTGGGCCTCGGGGCGGCGCAGCGCCAGCCAGGAGCCGCCCAGCAGCGCGCCGCCGATCAGCGCCCGCCCGACCCAGTCAGTGCGCTTCCGGCTCACGTCGCGTCGGGGTCGAAGGGGGCCGGGCCGCTCAGCGCCGCCTGCTGCTGCCGCGCCCCGGCCGCCGAGCTCGCCATGGCGGCGCCGCCGCTGGACAGGCCCCGGCGCAGCTCGTCGCGGGTGCCGCGCAGCTCCTGCCCGATGCTGCGCAGCTCTGGCGCCACGCCGCGGAACTCCTCGAGCTCGGCGGCGCGCTTCAGCTCGTCCAGCGTGCCGGAGGCCTCCCGGCGCACGGCGCCGAGGGCCTTGCCGACGGTGTTGGCGATCCCGGGCAGCTTGTCGGGGCCGAAGACCAGGAGCGCGAGCACCACGAGGAACGCCAGTTCCCCGAAGCCGATCGAGCCCACGGCCTGCTCCTCCCGGCGCGCCCGCGGCGCGTCAACGCGGTTTCTCCGTGAGCGTGGCCCGCGTGGTGGCCCGCTCACCGTCACGAATGTACGTGACCTCGACGGTCTGGCCGACATCGGCGTTGCGCACGGCGATCACCAGCTCGTCCATGGAGCCGATGTCCTGCCCGGCGAACCCCACGATGACGTCGCCGGCGCGCAGGCCGGCCTCGGCGGCGGGACCGCCGGGCTCCACGGTCTGCAGGTAGGCGCCGCCGTCGACGCCCAGGCGCTCGGCGACCTCCGGGGTGACGTTCAGCCCGGCGACACCCAGGTAGGCGTGCTCCACGAAGCCGTGGTCGATCAGCTCGTCGGCGATGTCGACCACCGTGTTCACCGGGATCGCGAAGCCGACCCCGGCATTGGCCGCGGTGCCGGCGGTGAGGATCGCCGAGTTGATGCCGATGAGCTCGGCGTTGCCGTTGACCAGCGCGCCGCCCGAGTTGCCCGGGTTGATCGCCGCGTCGGTCTGGATCACGTTGGGCAGCACCACCGGCCGGCCCCCGGCGCCGGTGACCTGGATCGGGCGGTTCAGCGCGCTGATGACGCCGGCCGTCACGGTGCTCTCCAGCCCGAAGGGGCTGCCGACGGCGACCGCGAGCTCGCCCACCTG
>DATMKC010000458.1:0-3406 GCA_035553555.1 Egibacteraceae bacterium
GCTCCATGGGCGGCGGCGGCATGCACGAGGCCGCCGCCGGGCCCGCCCACAGCACCATGACCGCCAACGCCGTGGCCGTCGCCGCCATCGCCTTCATCCCGCGCCCGTTCCGCATGGGGATCTCCTCCTTCAGCTTGTCCCACACCGGTGATCTTGTCCTGTGCGTGGGACGACCACCGCCGCCCCAGGGTTCCCGTGCCGGAACGACCGTTCACGAAATGTGTGGACGCATTGATCGGCGGACGCGCACACTGGACGAGGAGCATTCCCGGGGGAGCGGCAACATGATGAATTCCGACCCGTTCGAGGAATTGGCGCGGGATCCGGGGCTGCGGTGGGCGGATGAGCGGTACCGGGCGGAGTTGCGGGCCGAGGCGGAGGAGTACGAGCGGCTGGCCGCCAAGGACCTGCTGCGTGGCCGGAACCTGCAGGACGTCGTCCGTGAGCTGTGTCACCGCGGCGACATCGCGGCGCTGGTGCTGGACAGCCGGACGCTGGTGGGCGAGATCGTCTACGCCGCCGGCGACCTGGCACGCGTGCGGACGCTCAACGGCGACATCGACGTGAACCTTCGCGGCGTGACGGCGCTGCGCGTGGTGGAGCGCTCGCTGGCGGGCGGCCGTTCCTGTCTCAGAGGGCCGACCAGCTTCACGGCGCGGCTGTTCGAGCACGAGTCGGCGGGCGACCGCGTGGAGCTGTCCACCCGCATGCCGACCGGCGAGGTGATCGGCCGCATCCACGCGGTGGCGATCGACCACGTGGTGGTCACCGACGACGATGGCCAGTTCTGGTACGTGCCCCTGAGCGCGATCGACTGTGTCGCCGACTGCCCGATCTGAGCCCGCTCCGCTCAGGCTCCCGCGTCTTCCCGCTCTTCCATGGTGGCCGGCTGGGCACGCAGCCACTCGATGATCTCGTCCTTGAGGTAGCGGAAGCTGCGGCCCCCAGGGATGCGATGCGCGGGGATCACACCTTCCCGGGACAGGCGGCGGACGTAGTCGATGTTCAGGCCGAGCAAGCGCGCCACCTGACCCGCGTCGAGCACAGGTGGGTAGTCGTCGGAGCCCAGGACCATGGGGGGATCGTACGCCTGCCCGAGATTGGGCGGGCGCGGTTGTCCCCAACGTCACCTCACAGGCGCGTGAGCCAGCGGTCGGCCTCGGCCAGGCGCCGCTGGAGCTGCCCCCGGGTGGCCTCACCGATGCGGAGGATGCCCGAGACCTTGTTCAGGCGCGCGTTGACCTCCCGGTGCCCCAAGCCGGTCAGCCGGGCGATCATCGTGACGCGCTCGCTGTTGAGCGCCCGCAGCACGCCCCGGTCCACCGTCTGCACGCCGTCCGGACCGTCGCCGGGGGACACCACCCGTGGCGGCGGCGGCAGCTCGATCTCCAGGGCGGGGTCGTCCGCGTCGCGCGCCGCTCCGACGGGCACCCGCCAGGGGTCGGCCACGGCGAGGTCGCCGCGGATCCCGTCCGCCTCGGAGTGGACCGCGGCGAACAGGGACAGCTGGTCACCCGGCTCGCGCAGGCGCGCCTGACGCTCGTCCTCGTCAGGGTCGTCCTCACGGCGCCGCAGCACGTGGGTGCGCTGCTCGGCCACCGACAGCGCCAGCTCGCGCAGGCGCGCGTCGTCCGGGATGAACATCCACGCCGCCTGGCGCGGGCCGGACTCGGGGCGCCAGCGCACCACGCGGCCCACCGCCTGCGCCCAGAACAGCGGCGCGACCACGTTGGTGGCGTAGACGCCGACGCGCAGCCGCGGGGCGTCGTAGCCCTCGCTGGCGTAGCGCACGCACACCGCCCACGGCTCGTCGCTGTGCGCGAAGCGCGCCAGGCGATGGTGGGCGTCCGGCTCGTCGGAGATGGCCAGGACCGGGGCGCGGCCGGTGATGTCGTGCACCACCTTGGCGACGCCGCGCGCGTGGTCCTGATCCATCGCGAACACGATGCCGCCCGCGCGAGGGTCGTCCGCGCGTACGCCGGCCAGGCGCTCGTGGGCCTGCGCCACGGCGGCGCGCAGCCAGCCGCCGTCCGGGGCCAGCGCGGTGCGCAGCCGCTGCGAGGAGCCGCGGGCGTCGAGCGCGTCGTCGAAGGTGGCGCTCATGCCCGCGCCGTCGTTGGCGACCCATTCCATGGAGCCGCCCAGGCGCGGGAAGAACACCGGGCGGACGACGCCGCCGTCCTCCAGCGCGCGGGCGTAGCCGTAGGCGAAGTCCGGCTGGGCCACGTCGTCGGTGTAGCGCACGAACGGGATGGGGTTGGCGTCGCGCCGCCACGGGGTGCCCGAAAGCGCCACCCGCAGCAGCGCGTCCTCGAGCGCGACCGCCAGCCCGTCACCCCAGGTGCGCTCCGCCCCTGCGTGGTGGATCTCGTCGATCAGCGCGGCGCCGCCGCGCGCCAGCGCCGCCACCTCCCGCGGGCGCGAGCCCACCTGCGCGTAGGTCACCACGACGCCGTGCGCGTCCGGCGGCAGGCGGCCGCCGTCCCATTCCGAGACCAGTTCCAGGCCGACGCCCGCGGCGGCCATCGCCCACTGCGCCTTGAGGCTGCGCGAAGGCGTGACGACGACGAGGCGCGCGCCGGGGTGCTCACGCAGGAAGTGCAGCACCGCCACCAGGCCGAACGTGGTCTTGCCGGCGCCCGGCGTGGCGGTCACCAGGAAGTCCCGCGGCGCGGTCGCGTGGAGGCGTTCCAGCGCTTCCTTCTGCCAGCGGCGCAGGCGCACGCGGCGGGTCATGCGGGCGCTCCCGGGCGCGATGATGAGGCGGCAGGCGGCATGCGGAGTCAGTCGGTCCCTGGGCTGGCGGCGGGCCCGCCGGCCAGGCCTGGCGGGGGCGGCCGAGTGTAGAGCGCAAGCCGGACGAATCACGCGCACCACCGAAATATTGGGGAGCCCTGATGCGTCGCTCATGTGGGGAGCCGCCGCGACATGCGGCAAGGGAAGACCCCCGGCGAGGCGCTGAGCGTCTCGCCGGGGGCCGGTGACAGCCAGGGCTTGCGGTGCTGGAGGGAACCGCTGAATCAGCGGCCAGCCACCACGTCATGTACCAGCGATTGCGTCTTGCGCAGATCGCCCTCGGGGTCGAGGGCGACCCACGCGTCGCCAGCCTCGAAGTAGTACGGCGATTCTCGGCGGGCATGCTGCTGGCGCCGATCGTGCTCACGCTCGTCGACCGCGACGAACGGCATGGCGCGTTCCAACAACGCGCGATCTCCAGGGTGCGCCGTGTCCCCGTCCGCGGACGCCTGCAGATCGCTTGGCCAGGCCGCGTCCTCCGGACCGGCTGTGTCGATCACCGACACGGTCCCGTGCCGCGCACCCGGAGTGTCGCCGAATCTCACGTTCGCGTCTCCTGCCAGGACCGCGGACAAGCCGAGCACCCCAGTGGCAGCGATCATGGCGCCCG
>DATMKC010000459.1:0-5807 GCA_035553555.1 Egibacteraceae bacterium
GGACGTGAGCCGCACGCTGCTGGTCGCGGCGCTGGCCCTGGCCCTGGCGCTGCCGGCCGTGCCCGCCACGGCGCAGCAGGACGACGAACCCGGCCTCACCGCCCCCGAGCTCACCGCGCTGGGCGGGGTCCTCTACGACCCCGCCGCCGATCAGGTGCTGTGGGGGCGCCGGGAGGACGTCGGCATCCCGATGGCCTCCACCACCAAGATCATGACCACGCTGCTGGCGCTGGAGGCCGGCGGGCTGGACGAGACGGTGGAGGTGTCGCGCGAGGCGGCGCAGGCCGGCGGGGCCGGCCTGGGGCTGCGCATGGGCCAGCGGCTGCCGCTGCGCAGCCTCCTGGCCGGGCTGATGCTGCGCAGCGGCAACGACGCGGCCACCGCGGTGGCCGAGCACGTGGCCGGCACCGAGGAGGCGTTCGTCGCCCGGATGAACGCGCGCGCCCGGCAGCTCGGCCTTTCCGACACGCACTTCGTGAACGCCTCCGGCCTGACCGACGACCGCGAGCACCGTGCCAGCCCCCTCGACCTGGCGCGGCTGACGAAGGCGGCGATGGCCCACGCGGAATTCGCGCGCTGGGCGGGCGCGCCGCGGCTCACTGTGCCCGGGTTGGCGCCCATGGAGAACCGCAACGAGCTGGTGGGCCGCTACCCGGGCGCCACCGGCGTCAAGACCGGCTACCTGTCCCACGCGGGCTTCGCGCTGGTGGCCAGCGCCGAGCGCGAGGAACTCACGCTGTACGCGGTGGTGCTGGGCAGCCAGGACAGCTTCCGCGACGCGGCCCGGATCCTGGACTGGGGCTATGCCCGCTACCGCCTGGCGCGCCCGGCGGCCGCGGGCGCCGTCGCGGGCCGCTACCGCTGGGCCGGTGCGGACACGCCGCTGACCGCCGTCCGGGAGCTGGCCGCGGCGGTCCCGCGCGACGCCCAGGTCGCCTACCGCCTGCGCGTGCGGCCGCTGATGGCGCTGCCCGTCACCGCCGGCACCCCGCTGGGCGAGGCGGAACTGGTGGCCGGCGGCGAGGTCGTGGCCACCACGCCGCTCGTCGCGGGACACGACGTGGCGGCGCCTCCGCCGCGCGACGCCCCGGCGGAGGCGGGCGCCGCGCTGCAGGACGGCCTGCGCGCGCTGGCGCGGCTGCACCCGGGGAGCGCGGCCGCGTGAGCGACGCGCCGCTGCGGCTGGCGTGGCCGCGCGCCGCCATCCGGGCGCGCGTGGCCGAGCTGGGCACGGAGATCACCGCGCGCTACGCCGGGCAGGAGCTCATGCTCGTCGGCGTGCTCAACGGCGCGGCGGTGTTCCTGGCCGACCTGGTGCGCTGCCTGGAGCTTCCGGTCCGCATCGACTTCCTGGCGCTGCGCCCGGTGGACCCGCACGCGGTCGGTGAGGCGCCGGCCGCGCTGCTGAAGGACCTGGAGCTGGACATCGGGGGTCGCCAGGTGCTGCTGGTCGAGGACGTCGTGCACAGCGGGGTGACGCTGGCCCAGGTGCTGCGCCTGCTGCAGGCGCGCGACCCCGCGTCGCTGCGCGTGTGCACGCTGCTGGACCGCACGGTCGCGCGCGTCACCGCCCTGCCGGTGGACCACGTCGGGTTCCGCGTGGGCTTGGCGCCGCTGGTGGGCTACGGGCTGGACCTGGGCGGGCACTTCCGGGCGCTGCCGGACCTTTGGGAGGTCACCGACGAGCACGCCCTGCTGCGGGACCCGGCCGGCGCCGCCGAATCGGCCCGGCGAGCTTTGACGGCGCGGGAAGCGGCGCGCGATTGAGGGGGTCGGTGCGCCCGCCTATCCTTGGATTCCAAGCCGCGCACCGAGGAGACCTCGAGGCACTCGATGATCGAACTGGAACTTGTGGGCGTTCGCGTCGAGCTGCCGCACAACCAGCCCATCGTCCTGCTCAAGGAGCGGGCCGGCGACCGGTTCCTGCCCATCTGGATCGGGGCGGTGGAGGCCACCTCCATCGCGTTCGCGCTCCAGGGCGTGGTCACGGCCCGGCCCATGACGCACGACCTCATGCGCAACCTGCTGGAGGACCTCAAGGTCTCCGTGGAGCGGGTGGTGGTCACGGAGCTCCGCGACGGCACGTTCTACGCCGAGATCCAGATGACCTCCGACGGCGAGAGCTTCGTCACGTCCTCGCGGCCCTCCGACGCCATCGCGCTGGCGGTGCGCGCCACCGTGCCGATCTACGCCGACGAGGCCGTCCTGGCGGAAGCCGGCATCCAGATCGAGGACGAGGAGGAGGACGAGGTCGAGCGTTTCAAGGAGTTCCTCGATCAGGTGACACCGGAGGACTTCCGCTAGAGTCGGCGGCAGCGCACGGGGGCCAACAAACCGATTGACGGCCGGGGGCCCTCGGAGTAGGCTGTCCATCGGCGTAATTACGCCAATGCGGTTTCTTCCCCACGGCCACGTCTTGAGGTGCGCGCGATGTCCTCCAACCGCTACTTGCGGGACATTCCCCTTCCCGGCCTGGACGAGGGCCCGGTCGGCTACCGCGGCCCGCACGTCTGCAAAGTGGTCGGCATCACCTACCGCCAGCTCGACTACTGGACCACCACGGAGCTGGTGAAGCCGTCCATCCGCGACGCGGACGGCTCCGGCACCCAGCGGCTGTACGCCTTCGAGGACATCGTCCAGCTCAAGGTGATCAAGCGCCTGCTGGACGCCGGCATCAGCCTGCAGCAGATCCGCAAGGCGCTGGACTGGGTGCGCGAGCGCGGGCTGTCCCTGCGCAACGTGACGCTGCTGGCCGACGCCAAGCGCGTGTACGCGGTCACCGACGAGCGCGAGATGTTCGACATCATCAGCCAGGGCCAGGGCGTGTTCGCCCTGGCGATCGACCCCGTGGTGCAGGAGGCCGAGGCGGAGGTGCACGCCCTGCCGGCCGAACGCGCCATGCCGCCGGTCGCACGGCGCCGCAAGACGGGCGAGGCCGAGGCCGTCAACCAGTAGCACCGGTCACACCACGAGCAAGCAGCGGTTCCTTCTTCCCCCGAAGGGCACAACCTTCCGAGGACCCCCCATGAGGCCCTTGATGGGAGAAGGCAGGAGACTGTGCGGTTCGCGCCCCACACCGCCGACGACATCCGCGCCATGCTCGACGTCGTCGGCAAGCCCGACCTCGACGCGCTGTTCGCGCACATCCCCGACGCGCTGCGGCCCGCACGGCCGCTGCGCCTGGACGCGGGCCGCTCCGAGGACGAGGTGCTGCGCCGCGCCGGGGAGCTGGCGGCGCGCAACCGCGTCGGCGCCGTGTGCTTCGCCGGCGGCGGCGCCTACGACCACGTCGTGCCGTCGGTCATCGGGGCGCTGCTGTCGCGCGGCGAGCTGCTGACCGCGTACACCCCGTACCAGCCCGAGGTCAGCCAGGGCATGCTGCAAGCCCTGTTCGAGTACCAGACGGTGATCGCCGAGCTGTGCGGGCTGCCGGTGTCCAACGCCAGCCTGTACGACGGCGGCAGCGCGGTCGCCGAGGCGGTGTCCATGGCCTGCGCGGCCACGCGGCGCAACCGCGTCCTGGTCGCGCAGTCGGTGGACGCGCCGTCGCGGCAGGTGGTGCGCACCTACGGCCACCCGCTGGGCCGCGTGGTGGACGAGCTGGCGACCGACCCGCGCCTCGGCACGACGCCCGTCGCCGAGCCCGGCGACGATGTCGCCGCCGTCGTCATCCAGCAGCCCAACGCGCTCGGCGTGATCGAGGACGTGCGCGCGTGGGCGGGCGCCGCGCACGCCGCGGGGGCGAAGCTCATCGTCAAGCTGGACCCGCTCGCGGTCGGGCTGCTGCCGCGGCCGGGGGAGCAGGGCGCGGACCTGGTGGTCGGCGAAGGCCAGCCGCTCGGGCAAGGACTGTCCTTCGGCGGGCCCAGCTTCGGCTTCCTGGCGTGCACGGACGACCAGGTGCGGCGCCTGCCCGGCCGCGTCGTCGGCCAGACCGTCGACGCGAGCGGGACGCGCGGCTACGTCATGACGCTGCGGGCCCGCGAGCAGGACATCCGGCGGGAGAAGGCGACCAGCAACATCTGCACCAACCAGACGCTGAACGCGGTCGCCTCGCTGGTGTACCTCACGTGGCTGGGGCCGCTGGGCCTGCGCGACCTCGCGCGCGACTGCCTGTCGCGCGCGCACCACACGGCGGCGCTGCTGGCGCGGGTCGACGGCGCCGAGGTGGCCGTGGCCGGGCCGTTCTGGCGCGAGTTCCCGCTGCGGCTGGACGTGCCGGACCCGGCCGAGGCGGTGCGCGCGCTGCACCGGGAGGGCTACCTCGTCGGCCCGGTGGTGCCCGACGGCCCCGCCGCGGGGGCGGTCATGGTCGCCTGCACCGAGCGGCGCACGCGCGCGGACGCGGAGGGATTGGCGTCGGCGGTGCAACGCGTGGTCCAGGGGCTGCGCGGCCAGGTGAAGGGAGCGGCCTGATGCCCGTCATGGGAGACCGCCGCGCGGCCGAGCCCACCATCTTCGACAAGTCCCGTCCCGGGCGCCGGGCGTACAGCCTGCCCGCGCTCGACGTGGACGAGCTGGATCCCGCCGAGGCGCTGCCCGGCGTGGAGCTGACGCGCGTGCTGCCGCGGCTGCCGGAGGTGGCCGAGCTGGACCTGGTACGCCACTTCACGCGCCTGTCGCAGCGAAACCACGGCATCGACGTGGGCTTCTACCCGCTGGGCTCGTGCTCCATGAAGTACAACCCGCGGCTGGCGGAGACGGCCGCGGCGCTGCCCGGCTTCCGCGACTTGCACCCGTGGGCCCCGGAGGAGGCCGCGCAGGGCACGCTGGAGCTGCTGTGGGACCTGGAGCGCATGCTCGGGGAGCTCACGGGCATGCCGCACGCCACGTTCCAGCCGGCGGCGGGCGCGCACGGCGAGCTGTGCGGGCTGATGCTGATCCGCGCCTACCACTCCGACCGCGGCGACGCGCGGCGCACCATCGTGGTGCCCGACAGCGCGCACGGGACCAACCCGGCCAGCGCCGCGATGTGCGGCTACGACGTGGTGACCTGTCCCAGCCGCCCGGACGGCCTGGTGGACGTCGACGCGCTGGAGGCGCTGGTCGACGAGCACACCGCCGGGCTGATGCTGACCAACCCCAACACGCTGGGGCTGTTCGAGGTGGAGATCGCGCGCATCGCGCAGGTCATGCACCGCGTCGGCGCGCTGCTGTACTACGACGGGGCCAACTTCAACGCGATCTGCGGGCGCGTGCGCCCCGGCGACATGGGCTTCGACGTGGTGCACCTCAACGTGCACAAGACGTTCGCCACCCCGCACGGCGGCGGCGGGCCCGGCGCCGGCCCCGTGCTGGTGTCCGACCGGCTGGCGCCGTACCTGCCGGGCCCCGTGGTGGCGCGCCGAGACGACGGCACGTTCGGCTGGTCGGAGCCGCCCAAGTCGATCGGCCGGCTGCACGGCTTCCACGGCAACGTCGGCATCCTGGTGCGCGCGTGGACGTACCTGCTGGCGCACGGCGCGGACGGGCTGCCGATGATCTCGGCGCTGGCGGTGCTCAACGCCAACTACGTCGCGGCGCAGGTGCGCGACGTGCTGCCGCTGCACTCGGACCAGCCACCGATGCACGAGTTCGTCTCCACCGGCGCGGGGCTCAAGCGCCACGGCGTGCGCGTGCTGGACCTGTGCAAGCGGCTGATCGACCTGGGCTACCACCCGCCGACGAACTACTTCCCGCTGATCGTCGACGAGGCGCTCATGGTGGAGCCCACGGAGACGGAGACGCGCGAGACGCTGGACGACTTCGCCGCGGCGCTGCGCCGGATCGTCCGGGAGGCCGCCGAGTCCCCGGAGCTGCTGCGGGAC
>DATMKC010000460.1:0-2161 GCA_035553555.1 Egibacteraceae bacterium
ACGCCCAAGCGTCCAGACCCCTGCCGCATCCCGGCTCACACAGGCGGGACAATCCCACACGTGCCAGCACCCGGTTGACAAGACCTACGGCCAGCTAGTCCTCGTCGCCGGCGTCGTCTGACCCGCGCCTGCGGTCCTGGCCGCTGTCGCCGCCGCTGCCCTCGGGACGGCCAAGGCCCTGCCCCTGGCCCTGATGCTCGCCCGGGCCCGGGTTCCCCGCCTGGCCGCCGCTGTGGCTCTGCCCCGAAACGTCGCCGGCGCTCTGGCTGTCGCCAGAGCGCTCGTCGTCGTCTTCGTCCTCGTCGTCGTCCTCGGGATCGGAGGACCGCCCCTCCTCAGAAGGGGCTCGTCCTCGGTCGTCCCCGGCTTCGGATGGCGGTGCGCTCCCGCGTCCTGACTCCTGGGGGGCGGCCGCGTCGTCGTCCTCGTCGCCTCCGCCTCGTCCGCGCCCGCGGCCCTGCCCGTCGCCGTCGGCATCGTCACCGTCGTCGTCGGATTCGGACGGGCGCATGGTCCCCGGGGCGTTGCGTGGCCGGTCGCCACCGCGGCCCCGGTCGCCGTCATCGTCGCCGTCCGGCCCACCGGCGCGCTCCGTGGCGGACTCGATCGCCTCACGGGCCCGTTCGGCGGCCTGCTCCGGCAGCCCCTCCTCGAGCAGCTGCGTCAGCCGGTCGCGCGCCTGCGACGCCGATCCCGCGACCTCGGCGCTCAGGTCCGCGTCGCCGTCGGCGAGCGTGCTCGCGTCGTCGAACAGGCGCTCCGCGTCGCGCAGCGCGCCCGCGAGCAGGGCGTCGGCCGCCCCGCGTGCCCGCAGCGCCTCCGCCTCGCCCAGGCGACGCTGCGCCAGCTCCAGGCGGCGCCGCACGTCTTCCTGCGTGTCCCCGGGCAGGCGCAGCTGCACCGACTCCACCGCGCGCTTCAACCCGTACAGCGTGTCGCCCGGCAGGTCGTCCATGGCGGCCGCGGCGGCCACGCCGGTGCCCAGCGACAGGGATCCGAGCCACACGCCGGCCACGGCGGCGGCACGGCGCCCGCGCCAGCGCAGGCCGGACAGCGTCGCTTCGGAGGAGCGCCGCGCTCGCCCGGGCCCGGCCCCCAGCGCGGCGTCGCGGGGGGCGGGAGCCGGGCCCAGCTCGGCGGCGCGCAAGCGGATCGCGTGCAGATGCCGCGCGCGCGCCTCGGAGGGCAGCCCGGTGGACGCGAGCAGGCCCAGCGCTTCCTCGGTCTGAGGAAACGCCGTTTCGTCTGGCTGCATCGGTCGGTCACTCATGTCTGCTCTCCACCTCCTTCCAGCGCGCGGGGGGTCCGATTGGTTACGGGAAGTCCCTCAAGTCCTGATCGGTGCCCAGCACCCTCGCCAGCGCGGCCAGGCCGCGGTGCTGCAGCGATTTCACCGCGCCGACGCTGCGCCCCGTCGCCGCGGCCACTTCCGGGCCGGACAGGCCGGACAGGAAGCGCAGCAGCACCACCTCGCGCTGGTCCTCCGACAGCTGCGCCAGCGCGGTCTCCAGCACGGCGCCGCGCTCGCGGTGCAGCGTCTGCAGCTCCGGGCCGGGGTCACTGTCCGGGCGCTGCGTGGCGAAGTCGTCCTCCCAGGGCACGTCGCCGCGGCGCGCCGACTTGCGGCGCGCGTCGATGAGGTTGTTGCGCGCCGCGCGGAACAGCCAGGCGCGTAGCCCGCCCAGGCCGCCGGTCAGCGCCGGCGCGTACTCCACCAGCTCCAGGAACGTCTCCTCGACCAGGTCCTCGGCCAGCACCGGGTCGCCGCACAGGCCGCGGACATAGCGGAACAGCGCGTCCGCGAGCGCCTCGTAGCACCATGCCAGCGCGTCCGGGTCACGCGTGCGCACGCCCTGCGCCAGGGCGTCCGTGAAGACGGGCTCCCCCGCAACGTGCGGGGAAGGTTCCGGGAGGGTCTCGGACATTCGGCGGCCAGCGTGGACCCCCGGACCCCTCCCCGCAAGCGATCACGGGGGGACAGTTCGTCAAGACGGCCCGTAGACTCCCTCGGTGCGGCGGCCCCGCGGTCGGGCTGCCGGGGCCCGGCAGCGGTCTGGGCTCGACATCGGACGGGAGCGGCGCATGCAGGACCTCGACGGCCTACTGGCCCGCAACCTGGAGCGCGAGCGCGCGGAGGCGCGCGACCTCGGTGCGGTGGTGG
>DATMKC010000461.1:0-2530 GCA_035553555.1 Egibacteraceae bacterium
GGACCCACTCGATCTCGACGTCCACGCCGTGGTGGATGCCCGCGTGCGTCAGCGACTCCACCACGGACAGGTAGGCGTCCGGCAGCGACACGTACTTGCCCACCACGGCGATGCGCACGGTGTCGGACGGGTTGAGCTGGCGGTGCACCATCGCGGTCCAGTCGGCGAGCTCCGGCTGCACGGCCGGGTCCAGGCCCAGGCGGCGCACGACGAAGTCGTCCAGGCCCTCCTCGCGCAGCACCAGCGGCACCGAGTACAGCGACTCGGCGTCGTGCGCCGACACGACGCCTTCGATGTCCACGTCGGAGAGCAGCGCGATCTTGCGCTTGAGCTCCGGCGACAGCGGGCGGTCGGCCCGGCACACCACGGCGTCGGGCTGGATCCCGATGCTGCGCAGCTCGCGCACCGAGTGCTGCGCCGGCTTGGTCTTGAGCTCTCCGGTGGGACCGATGAACGGCACCAGCGCGCAGTGCACGTAGCAGATGTTGTCCCGGCCGACGTCGTAGCGCAGCTGCCGGATCGCCTCCAGGAACGGCAGGCCCTCGATGTCGCCGACGGTGCCGCCCACCTCGGTGATGACGACGTCGGCGTCCTGGCCCAGCGCCAGGATGCGGCCCTTGATCTCGTCGGTGATGTGCGGGATGACCTGCACGGTCTTGCCCAGGTAGTCGCCGCGGCGCTCCTTGGCGATCACGGCCGAGTAGATCTGGCCGGTGGAGACGCTGGAGTTGCGGTGCAGGTTCTCGTCGATGAAGCGCTCGTAGTGGCCCAGGTCCAGGTCGGTCTCGCCGCCGTCCTCGGTGACGAACACCTCGCCGTGCTCGAACGGGTTCATGGTCCCGGGATCGACGTTCACGTAGGGGTCGAGCTTCTGCATCGTGACGCGCAGGCCGCGCACCTTGAGCAGCCTGCCGAGCGAGGCGGCCGTGATGCCCTTGCCGAGGGAGGAGGAGACGCCGCCGGTGACGAGAATGTGCTTTGCCACGCTGTCCGCGCCCTCCTTCGACCCACGGGTGCGCCAGTCGGCGCCATCCGGGGGGCCCGCCATCCGGCTGGGTGCGCAGCCTCGGCCACCGTACCAGGGGCCAGGGTGGCGCTCAACGAACCGGCCCCGGCACGCCGCGCGACCCGCCCTGGAGGTGCGGCGGCAGGCGTCAGACCGGCGCCTCGTCGTCCTCTTCCGGCTCCACGGCGGGCGCGTTGGGGTCGTAGGGCTCCGGCGCCACTGCCGGCTTGACCTCCAGGTGCACGTGCGGGTTGCGCTCGTTCAGCACGTAGTCCACGTGGCTGGGCATGGGCAGCAGACGCACCGCGGCCAGGGGCGTGGAGCCCGCCACCACGCGGTCGCCGGGGCGCACGCGCGGCTGCTCCAGGTGGATCAGCACGATCTGCAGGTCCGGCCGGCCCTCCGGCTCGATGACCACGCGCCAGTCCCGCAGCCGCCCGTACAGCGCGTAGTCGCGCACTTCCACCACGGTGCCGTCGACCGGGGCGGCCACCAGCGAGCCCGCGGGCAGCACGATGTCGACGGCGCTGGTGGCCGGGCGCGCGCGGCCGCGGGAGGACAGCACGTGATAGGAGGGGCCGGGACGGTCCTCACCGGGGGTGAACTTGGTGGGGTTGTCGTTGGCGATCAGGCGGCCCACGGGATCCAGCGGCAGCGACTCCGGCCTGCTCGCCTCGTGGAAGCCGACGTAGACGGGACGCGGATAGGGCAGGCGCAGGGCGAGGCCGTCGATGCCGGCGAACACGCCGCCGTCGAGCGCCGGCAGCGCCTCGCCGTCGGCACGCGAGGCCCGGTCGGTGCCCGCGAGGCGGCGCGGGACGTCCCCGGTCGCGTCCAGCGGAGCCGGCGCCGCGGGGATCGTGGCGAGCGCGACCCGCGGGTCCGCCTGGCGCGAGGCGGCCATGCCGACCCAGACGACGGCGGCGCTGATGGCCGCGAGCGCCCAGACCACGCCGCGGGGCACGCGGGTGCGGCGGCGGGAGACGAACGCGCCGTCACGCTGCACGCCGAACCGTCGGCGGCGCCGCCGGGGCGCGGATGCCGCACCGGCGTTCATGGCCCGTCCCAGACGGCCCAGCTCCTTGATGTCCTGCGCCAATGGCCTCGCTCGTGTGCGTCTTCGCGTTCCGCCGCGCGCCGCAAGGCGCGCGGAAAACGTCCATGGCGTATGGGGGAAGTGGGGCTATTCAAGCACATCGGCGGGCCGGGACGCGCAACCGGCCGTGTCCGGCCGGACGGGTGCCCGCCAGCGCCTCAGGAGCCCCGCGGCAGGGCCGCGAGCGCCGCCTCCCGCAGTTCGGCGGCGTGGCCGGCCGCCAGCTCGCTGTCCGGCGAGCCCGACAGCATCCGCGACAGCTCGACCACGCGCTCGGCCTCCTCCAGCGGCCGCACCTCGGCCACCGTGCGGCCGTCGCGCTCGCGCTTGGAGACCTGGAAGTGGACGTCGGCGAACGCCGCGAGCTGGGCCAGGTGCGTGACGCACAGCACCTGCCGCCCGCGCGCGAGCTCGGCCAGCTTGCGCCC
>DATMKC010000462.1:0-7350 GCA_035553555.1 Egibacteraceae bacterium
CCCGTGGTCGCCGTGATCCTGGGCGTCGCGGTGCTGCGCGAGCCGCTGACGTGGAACCTGTTCGCCGGCGCCGCGGTGGTGATCTTCGGGGTGGCGGTCGCCGACGGGCGGCTGCGCAGGCGCCCCGCGGGAGCCGGCGCCGAGCCGGCGGGGGTGGACGCGCCCGTGCTGGCCGCCGAGGATGCCGGACGTGACGGACGGCACTGACTGGCTCGACCTGCTCGACTGGCGGCGGCGCGTCGCCGAGCTGTACCGGCGGGTGCGCGCGCTGCGCGGCGACAACATGGTCCCGGCGCACACGCTGTGGATCGACGAGCGCAGCCGCCTGTTCCGCGACCACCCGCAGTCGCCCGTGCCGGCGAGCGAGCGCGACGCGTTCGGCAGGCTGCGGTCGTGGCCGTACGACCCGGCACTGGCGTTCACCGCGCCCCTGCGCCCGCTGCCGCGCGAGCGGGTCGACGGGCCGGTGAGCGTCGAGGGCCACCCGGTGCCGCTGCTGCGGATCGGCGCGGTCGACCTGCCCGTGGGCACGCTGGAGGTGTTCTGGGTCGACGACTACGGCGGCGGGCTGTTCCTGCCGTTCGCGGACGCGACCAGCGGCACGGAGACCTATGGCGCTGGCCGCTACCTGCTGGACAGCGCGAAGGGCGCCGACCTCGGCTCGGCCGAGGACGGCGCCCTCCACGTGGACTTCAACTTCGCCTACCAGCCATCATGCGCCTGGGACCCGGCCTGGGCCTGCCCCCTGGCCCCACCCGCCAACCGCCTGCCCGCGCCAGTGCGCGCGGGCGAGCGCCTCAAATAGAGAAACGGCCGGGCGGCGCGTCCCGAAGCGGCCGTAAAGGGATCTTGGTCGCGAAGGGATGTGCCGCCCGGCCGGGCCCTATTCAGGAGATGAGCCCGTTTTCCTGCAGCCAGGCCTCCGCCACGCTGCGCGGGTCGGCCGCCTCCGCGTCCACCTCGCGGTTCAGCGCGGTGATCGCCTCGGTGGTGAGCCGCGCGGACACGCCGTCGAGCAGATCCGCGATCTCGTCGGTGAGGACCTCCTCGCGGATCACCGGCACGATGTTCTCCGCCGGCTGGAGCTCGGCGTCCTCCTCCAGCAGCACCCAGCCCTTGTCCTCGATGACGCCCTGGGTGGTGAACATCAGCGCCACGTCGATGTCGCCGTTCTCCAGCGCGGCCCAGGTCACGGGGCCGGCGGCGTCGAGCGGGCGGAACTCGGCGAACTCCAGGCCGTACGCCTCTTCGTAGCCCTGCAGGCACAGCGGCCGCTGCGGGCACTCGGGCGGCCCGCCGAAGACCAGTTCGCCCGCGTGCGCCTCCAGGTCGCTGACGGTCTCCAGGCCCAGCCGGTCGGCGGTCTCCTGGGTGACCACCAGGCCGTTGCGGTCCTGCGCGGGTGCCGGCTCCAGGACGGCGACGCCCTTGTCGGCGAAGCGCTCCCGCAGCTTCTCCGTGGTCGCGGCGGTGTCACTGGTGGCCTCGCCGGCACCGCCGCTGAGGAACTCCAGGGCGGTGCCCACGTACTCGGGGTACAGGTCGATCTCGCCCTGCTCCAGGGCGGGCAGCACGACTTCGCGGCTGCCGAGCTGGAAGCGGCGCTCGACGGTGTAGCCCGCGTCCTCCAGGACCAGGGCGTACATCTCCGCGACGATCTCCTGCTCGCTGAAGTTGGTGGAGCCCACCACCACGGTGCCGCGCTCGGTGTCGTCACCGCCTTCCGGCTCCTGTGCGACCTCTTGACTGTCACCGCAGCCGGTCGCCACCAGCAGCACCAGGGCCAGCATGGCCACCCAGCGGGAACGGTGGGCGCTCTTTCGCATGAATCGCATGTCGGTTCTCCTTCGTGTCGTGTGCGGTTCGGAAAGGTTGTGTCAGCCGCCGGGCGGGGTGAGCGCGCGCTCGACGGCGCTCAATCCCAGCTCGGCGGCCAGCGCGAGGAGGGCCACGGCGATCGCGCCGGTCACCACCATCGCCTGCGCGCGCGGGGAGTAGGCGGCGCCCTGGGCGAGGCCGTCGACGATGGGCCGCCCCAGGCCGCCCAGGCCCACCACGGCGGCCAGCGTCGCGGTGGCCACCACCTGCACGGCGGCGGTCCGCACGCCGGCCATGACCATCGGCGCGGCCAGTGGCAGCTCCACGCGCAGCAGCACCTGCCAGCCGCGCATGCCCATGCCCTCGGCGGCCTCGCGGACCTCCGGGTCCACCTGGCCGACGCCCACCACCGTGTTGACCATGATCGGCGGGATCGCCAGGGCGACCAGCGCCGCGTACACCGGCGCCAGCCCGTAGCCGAAGGCGACGAACGCGCCCAGCAGGATGCCGAACGTCGGCACGGCGCGGCCGATGTTGGCCAGTTGCACGGCGGCCAGCCGGCCGCGGCCGGTGTGGCCGACCCACAGCGCCACCGGCAGCGTCACCGCGACGGCGGCCAGCGTGGTGCCCAGCGAGTAGCCGGCGTGCTCCAGCGTGCGCGCGAGCAGCCCGCCTGGCCCCCACCAGCTCGCGGGGTCGGACAGCCACTGCGCCAGGGCGCTCACGCGGTGCGGCTTTCCTGCCACGGCGTCAGGCGGCGCTGTGCCCACGCCAGCGCGACGTCGGCCACGGCGGCCAGCGCCACGGACAGCACCAGGCCGGCCACGAGCTGCGTGGCGTTGGTGCGGTTGAAGCCGCGCAGGATGAGCTGGCCGAGCCCGCCGTAGCCGATCAGAGCTGTGATGGTGACCAGGCCCACGGTGCTCACCGTCGCCAGGCGCACGCCGGCGACGATCGCGGGCAGCGCCACCGGCACCTCCACGCGCCACAGCAGCTGGCGCCGCGTGTGGCCCATGGCCAGGGCCGACTCGCGCACCTCGGCCGGCACGCCCTCCAGGCCCACGAGCGTGTTGCGCAGCAGGATCAGCAGCGAGTAGATCGTCAGGCCGATGACGGGGTTGGCGCGCGACAGGCCCACGAACGGCAGCAGCAGCACGAACAGCGCCAGGGCCGGCACCGTGTAGAGCACGCCGGTGAAGCCGAGCAGCGGGCCGCGCAGGGGCGGCACCCGCCGCGCCAGCAGGGCGAGCGGCACGGCGACGAGGAAGCCGGCCGCCACGGCCAGCGCCGTCAGCTCCACGTGCTCGGAAAGCTGCGCGGCCACCTCCCCGCCGTGGGAGGCCAGCCAGTCCCAGTCCGGGAAGCGCCGCGCCACGGCCGTCACACGATCTCCTCGGTGAGCAGCTCCCGCGTCAGCACGCCCTCGTAGCGGTCCTCGCCGCTGATGCGCACCGCGACGCCCGTGCGGGTGGACAGCATGGCGTCCAGCGCCGCGCGCAGGGAGTCCTCCGCCCGCACGCGCAGCCAGAACTCCCGCGCCGCCGACCCGTCGACGCGCTCGGCGACGTCGGCCACCCACACCCAGCCGAGCAGGCGCTGCTCCGGGCCGAGCACGACCACCCAGTCCGTGCCCGCCGCTTCGGCGGCACGCACCGCGTCGGCGCGCGGCGCGCCGTCGGGCACCGCCGGGCCGGGGTCCGCCTTCACCTGGCTCACCGGGATCAGGGCCAGGCGCTTGAGCCCGCGCTCCGCGCCCAGGAACTCCGTGACGAAGTCGTCGGCCGGCCGGGCCAGGATCGCCGACGGCGTGTCGTACTGGCGCACGCGGCCGGGCGCGGACATCACGGCGATGCGGTCGCCCAGCTTCAGCGCCTCGTCGATGTCGTGCGTGACGAACACGATGGTCTTGTGCACCGCCTGCTGCAGGCGCAGCAGCTCGTCCTGGAGCTGGCCGCGCACGACCGGGTCGACGGCGCCGAACGGCTCGTCCATCAGCAGCACCGGCGGGTCCGCGGCGAGGGCGCGCGCCACGCCGACGCGCTGGCGCTGGCCGCCGGAAAGCTGGTGCGGGAAGCGCCCGGCGGTCTCTGCCGGCAGCCCGACCAGCGCCATGAGCTCGTCCACGCGCGCCCGCACCCGGTCGCGCGGCCAGCCCGCGAGCTCCGGGACCGTGGCGATGTTCTGCGCGGCGCTGCGGTGGGGGAACAGCCCGATCTGCTGGATCACGTAGCCGATGCCCCGGCGCAGCTCGTGGGCGGGCACGTCGCGCACGTCGGTGCCGGCCAGCAGGACGCGGCCGGCGGTGGGCTCGGCCATGCGGTTGACCAGCCGCATGGTGGTGGTCTTGCCGCAGCCGGAGGGACCCACCAGCACGACGATCTCGCCCTCGGGGATCGCGAGGTCCAGGTCCTCGACGGCGAGCGTGCCGTCGGGGAACCGCTTCGTCACCGCCTCGAACGTGATCACGCGGGCAGAACCTATCGAAGGGCCGGGGGACTGGCGAACTCCCGGCGGCAACCCGCGCGCGCCGCGGCGCATTCCCGCGGCGGGCGGGCGCTCAGGGGCGCAGGGCGGCCAGCGCGCCGGACAGGCCGGGGTCGGCCACCGCCAGCGCGTCGTCCCAGGCGAACCAGCGCACGTCCCGGCTCTCGCCCTCGCCCGGGGCGGGGTCGCCGTCGGCCTCGAGCAGGTAGCGCACGTCCAGGTGGGTGTGGCCCTTGGGGCCGGGGTGCACGTCGACGTGGACCAGCCGCGGGCCTGCGGCCGGGTGCGCGACGGCCAGACCCGTCTCCTCGGCCGCCTCGCGCAGCGCGGCCTCCCAGGGCTCCTCCCAGCCGTGGTCGCGCGGGTCGATGTGCCCGCCGGGCTGCAGCCACAGCCCCAGGCGCTTGTGCAGGTGCAGGACGGTGCCGCGCGGGCCGGTCACGATGGCCGAGGCGGTGACGTGGACGGGGTCGGCGTGCTCGTCGAACGGCCGGCGCAGGCGGTCCAGCTCACGCAGGAAGCGGCTGACCGACGCGGCCTCGCGCGCGTCCACGGGCTCTCGCGCGGCCACCGCCGCCCGCAGCGCCGCCGGCTCCATCAGGAGGCGTCCGCGGCCTCGGAGCGCTTCACGCGGGCGGCGCCGGTGGCCTCGGCGGCCTCGACCACCGCGCGCGCCACCGCCGGCACGACGGCGCGGTCGAACGGCGACGGGATCACGTTGTCGGCGGACAGCCGGGCCTCATCGACGATGCCGGCGATGCCGCGCGCGGCCGCCAGCTTCATCGCGTCGTTGATCTCGCGCGCGCCGCAGTCCAGCAGGCCGCGGAACAGGCCCGGGAAGCACAGCACGTTGTTGATCTGGTTGGGGAAGTCGCTGCGGCCGGTGGCCATGACCGCGACATGGTCGCGCGCCACGGCCGGGTCGATCTCCGGCGTCGGGTTGGCCATCGCGAACACGATGCGGTCCGGCGCCATGAGCTCCAGGTGCTCCAGGCTGAGCGAGTTGCCGCCGGAGACGCCGACGAACACGTCGGCGTCGCGCAGCGCGTTCTCCTTGGGTCCGTCCAGCCCGCGCGGATTGGTCTGCTTGCCCAGGCGGCGGAAGATCGGGTCGCGCGCCTCCTTGCGCCGAGGCGTCACGATGCCGTGCAGGTCCACGCCCACGACGTCGGGGATGCCGGCCGCCAGCAGCAGGTTGGTCACGGCCACGCCCGCCGCGCCGATGCCCTGCACCACCACGCGCAGCGACTCCAGTTCCTTGCCCACCACCTTGGCCGCGTTGATCAGCGCGGCCAGGACCACCACGGCCGTGCCGTGCTGGTCGTCGTGGAACACGGGGATGTCCAGGCGCTGGCGCAGCTTGCCCTCGATCTCGAAGCAGCGCGGCGCGGAGATGTCCTCCAGGTTGATGCCGCCGAAGCCGGTGGCCAGCGACGCGATCAGGTCGACCAGCTTGTCGGGGTCGCGCTCGTCCAGGCACAGCGGGTAGGCGTCGACGTCGGCGAAGTCCTTGAACAGCATCGCCTTGCCCTCCATGACGGGCAGGGCTGCCGCGGGGCCGATGTCGCCCAGGCCCAGCACGGCGGAGCCGTCCGTGATCACGGCGACGCTGTTGCGCTTGATGGTCAGGACGCGCGCCAGGGCCGGGTCGTCGTGGATGGCCATGCAGACGCGCGCGACGCCGGGGGTGTAGACCAGCGACAGGTCCTCGCGCGTCTCGACGGGGACCTTGGTGTGGATGGAGATCTTGCCGCCCTGATGGACCGCCAGCACGCGCTCCTCGAAGGAGCCGGCGGCGTCGGGTTCGGTGTGCGCGTTCATCGTGGTCGCCGAGGATAGCCGCGCCGCCTGGCGGCCCGGGACACCCCGGCCGGCGCGATGGACAGGTCTGGGGCCGGTCAGCTCACGCGGCGACGTAGACGAGCTCGGCCGCGTCCGGCGGGAGCGTGACCCGGCGCCCGTCGAGCCCGGCGATCACCTGGCCGCGCTCCAGGGTCAGGTCGAGGTGCGTGCCCGGGCGGATGCCGTGCTCGCGCAGGAAGCGCATCGCGTCGACGTCGCCCTGGAGCTTCTCGGAGATCCGGCACACGACCACCCGCGCGCCGTCCTTGGCGGCCTCCGCGACGGTGCGCACGCGGGCGGGCTGGTCGCCGGGCGGCGCGCCCGGGATCGGGTTGCCGTGCGGGCAGGTGGTCGGGTCCTTGAGCAGCTCGACCAGGCGCTCTTCCACCGCGTCGGAGATGACGTGCTCCCAGCGGCAGGCCTCGTTGTGGACCTGCTCCCACTCCAGGCCGATGACCTCGGTGAGCAGCAGCTCCGCCAGGCGGTGCTTGCGCATGACGCTGACCGCGATCTGGGCGCCGTGGTCGGTGAGCGACAGCGTGCGGTCGTCGTTGACGCGCAGCAGGCCCTCTTCCTCCAGACGGTGCACGGTCTCGCTGACGGCCGGCGCGGACAGGCCCAGGCGCTCCACCAGGCGGGCGCGGATCGGGGTGATGCCTTCTTCCTCCAGCTCCCACACGGTGCGGAGGTACATCTCGGTGGCATCGATCAGCGGCGTCATGGCCCAATGCTATCCCCCTGCCCCGCGGGGGCACGCGGGGGCGTAGCCTGCAGGCGGCGGAGGTATGGGGGT
This sequence comes from Egibacteraceae bacterium, assembly GCA_035553555.1. Taxonomy (GTDB): domain Bacteria; phylum Actinomycetota; class Nitriliruptoria; order Euzebyales; family Egibacteraceae; genus DATMKC01. The sequence continues at coordinate 6,938 of DATMKC010000462.1, forward strand.
GCCAGGCTTGTGCCGCGACAGGAGACGCGACCGATGCCCCAACCGCTGACCGCTGTGTACCTCGACTTCCAGTCCGCCGCCTGCCACCGGGTGTGGTGCTGGCTGTCGGCCACGTCCGCGTGCGAGCGCGTGGAGGTGCGTCCGTTCTGGAGCGAGAGCCCCGTCGCGGCCGGGGGCCGCGGCCCGTGGGAGCGCGCCGCGCCCACCTCCGGGCTGGAGCTGCTGGCCATGGGCGAGTTCGCCCGCGAGCTGGGGCGCCGCGCGCCCAGCGACAGCCACAGCTCCAGGCCGCTTGACTCGGCCGCGTCCTCGTGCAGCACGGCGAAGGCCGCCTCCACGAAGCGGTGGTGCGCGACGAGCTGGGCGTCGACGGCGTGCCGGTCCTGGTGTTCGGCGACCGGCTGGCCGTGCGC
>DATMKC010000463.1:0-2823 GCA_035553555.1 Egibacteraceae bacterium
ACCTCGACGCGCCCGCCGGTGAGCGCGGCGACGGCGTGCTGACCTTGGCCGAGGCGCTCGCCTGCCTGTCCACCAAGCCCGCGCGCAGCCGGGACATCCACGGGCACGGCGGTCCAGCGCGCGGACGGGTCGAACAGCACCAGGTTCGCCGCCGCTCCCGCCTCGACGGGACCGCCGTGCCCGTGGATGTCCCGGCTGCGCGCGGGCTTGGTGGACAGGCAGGCGAGCGCCTCGGCCAAGGTCAGCACGCCGTCGCCGCGCTCACCGGCGGGCGCGTCGAGGTCCACCAGCTCGGTCAGCGTCACGGCCAGCGACACCTCCAGGCCGAGCATGCCGCAGGGCGCGTGCGCCCACTCCTGCTCCTTGTGCTCGTGGGAGTGGGGGGCGTGGTCGGTGGCGATCGCGTCGATGGTGCCGTCGGCCAGGCCGGCGCGAATGGCCTCCACGTCGTCCTTGGTGCGCAGCGGCGGGTTGACCTTGAACACCGGGTCGTAGCCCTTGGCGGCCTCGTCGACGAGCGTGAAGTGATGCGGCGCGGCCTCGGCCGTGACGCGCACGCCCCGGCGCTTGGCCTCTCGCACCAGCCCCACGGTGCCCGCCGTGGACACGTGCGGGACGTGCAGGCGGGCGCCCAGCCCGCCCGCGAGGATCAGGTCGCGGGCGACCATCACCTCCTCGGCCTCGCGCGGCCAGCCGGTCAGCCCCAGCAGGCTGGACAGCTCGCCCTCGTTGAGCTGCGCGCCGTCGGTCAGGGTGGGCTCCTCCGAGTGGTTGCACACGATCGCGTCCCACGTGCGCGCGTACTCCAGCGCGCGGCGCATCACGCGGGCGCTGGCCACCGGCATGCCGTCGTCGCTGAAGCAGCGCACACCGACGGCCGCCATGGAGCCCATCTCGGCCAGCTCCTCGCCTCTGAGGCCGCGCGTGATGGCTCCGACCGGGTAGACGTCGCAGTGGCCGGCCTCGCGCGCCAGGCGCAGCACCAGCTCCACCACGCCGGCGTGGTCGGCCACGGGGTCCGTGTTCGCCATGGGGCACACGGCGGTGAAGCCCCCCGCCGCGGCCGCGGCCGTACCGGACTCGACGGTCTCGGCGTCCTCACGGCCCGGCTGGCGCAGGTGCACGTGCAGGTCGACGAGCCCGGGCGCGAGCACCAGGCCCGTGGCGTCGTGCACCGTGCCCTCGACCTGGTCGCCCACCGCGGTGATGGTCTCGCCGTCGACGGTGACGTTGGCCACCCCGTCCAGGCCCGTCGCGGGGTCGACCACGCGGGCGCCGGTGAACGTGAACGCGCTCACGCGTCCTCCTTGCCGGCGCCGTCCGGGCCGTGGCCGCCGAGCATCAGGTAGAGGCAGCTCATGCGCACCGCGATGCCGTTGCGCACCTGGTCGGTGATGACCGCGTTGGGGGCGTCGGCCACGTCGGCGCTGACCTCCATGCCGCGGTTCATGGGACCGGGGTGCATGACGATGGCGCCGTCCGGGAGGCGCGCGAGCCGGTCGCGGTCCACACCCCACAGGCGCGCGTACTCCCTCGGCGACGGGAAGAACTGCTCTTGCATGCGCTCGTGCTGGACGCGCAGCAGGTACAGCACGTCGGTCTTGCCCAGGACGCCGTCGAGGTCGGACGTCACGGCGGTGCCCCAGCTCTCCGGCCGGGGCGGCAGCAGCGTCGGCGGGGCGACCAGCGTCACCTCGGCGCCCATGGTGCGCAGCCCCTGCACCAGGCTGCGCGCCACCCGGCTGTGCAGCACGTCGCCGACCACGGCCACGCGCAGTCCCTCCAGGCGGCCCAGGTGGCGGCGGATGGTGAACAGGTCCAGCAGCGCCTGCGTGGGGTGCTGGTGGGCGCCATCACCGGCGTTGAGCACCTTGGCGTCGACCCACTGCGTCAGCGCCAGCGGCGCGCCGGAGGCGGAGTGGCGCAGGACGATCGCGTCCACGCCCATCGCCTGCAGCGTCAGGGCGGTGTCCTTCAGCGACTCGCCTTTGCTGACGCTGGAGCCCTTGGCGCTGAAGTTCAGCACGTCGGCGGACAGGCGCTTGGCGGCCAGCTCGAAGCTCAGGCGCGTACGGGTGGAGTCCTCGTAGAACAGGTTGCACACGGTGCGCCCGCGCAGCGTCGGCACCTTCTTGACGGTGCGGTCCCCGAGTTCGGCGAACGACTCCGCGGCGTCGAGCACCGCGTTGACGTCCTCGGCGGACAGGTCCTCCATCGACAGCAGGTGCTCGATCACGCCACCACCACCTCGTCGGCGCCGTCGGTCTCACCGAGGCGCACTTTGACGGACTGTTCCGGCGCCGTGGGCAGGTTCTTGCCGACGTAGTCGGCGCGGATCGGCAGCTCCCGGTGCCCGCGGTCGACCAGTACCGCGAGACGCACGGCTCGCGGCCGGCCCAGGTCCATGACGGCGTCCATCGCGGCGCGGATGGTGCGCCCGGTGTAGAGCACGTCGTCGACCAGCACGACCACGCGGTCGTCCAGGTCCTCGGGGACGTGCGTCTCGGCGAGCGGCCGGGGCCCGGCGCTGGCGTAGTCGTCCCGGTACAGCGTGACGTCGAGGGCGCCCACGGGCGGCCGCGCGCCGTCGATGTCGGCGATCGCCTCGGCGATGCGCTCGGCCAGCGGCACCCCGCGCGTCCGGATGCCGAGCAGGACGGTCTGCCCCAGCTCACCGCGCTCGATCATCTCGTGGGCGATGCGGCGAACGGCCCGCGCCACGTCGTCGGCGGACAGGATCTCGGCGCTCATGAAAAAACGTCCTCTCCCGCGGCGGGGAAGGACGTCCGGGCATGCCTGTGCAAAGTGGGCCCCTTTCCGGCC
>DATMKC010000464.1:0-8322 GCA_035553555.1 Egibacteraceae bacterium
CCAGCGCGGCGGCGGGAACCGGTGACGCGGGGTCGGGCGACAGCACCAGGGCGTCGCGCCCGCCGGCCAGGCAGCGCGCCACCAGGTCGGCGACCAGGGCGGCGCTGTCGTCGCCGGGCAGCGGCCGCAGCCACCACGCGCCACCTCCCGCCGTCGCGCCGCTCACGGCGTTGAGGAGCGCCGAGGCGCGATACGGCCGCCAGTGCTCGCCGACCTGGTGGCGCGCTGCCTGGCCGGCGGGCGCGACGCCCTGGTGCTGTCGCCCGACCCCGCGTCACCGGTTCCCGCCGCCGCGCTGGCGCAGGCGCCGGGCGCCGTCGCGGACCTGCGCGGCACGGACGACCCGCCGTCGCGCTACCGCGCGTTCCTGCGCGGCAGGCTGGGCCACGCGCGCGTCGCGGTGGGGGAGCGCGGCGCGGTCCTGGCGCCGCTGGGCGCGCTCGGCCTGGTGGTCGTGGAGGACGAGGCGAACCCGGCGTGGAAGGAGCAGCGCAGCCCGCGCCACCACGCCCGCGAGGTCGCGCTGGCGCGCGCCCACCTGGCCGGCGCCGTGTGCGTGCTGCTGTCGGACCTGCCGAGCGCGCAGCTGTGGCGCCACCTGCAGGACGGCCACGTGGCCGAGGTGGCGGTGGACCGCGCGCTGGAGCGGCGCCGGGCGCCGCGCGTGGAGGTGGTCGACCGCTCCGACCCGCGCCCCGGCGCCCGGCGCACCCGCCTGTCGGACGCGTCGTCCCGGGCGCTGGCCGCTGCCGTGCGCGATGGCGGCGCCGGCGTCGTGCTGGCGGTGCGGGGCGGCGAGGGCACCGCGCTGGCCTGCCGCCGCTGCGGCAGGCGGCGGCAGTGCCCGACGTGCGCCGGCTCGCTCAAGGCCGCGGGCGAAGGGTGGCAGTGCGCGGCGTGCGGGTGGGCCGGGCCTGCTTTCGCCTGCGTGTCCTGCGGCGCCGAGGAGACCGCGCCGCTCGCCGCGGGCGCCGGCCGCCTGGCCCAGGAGCTCGCCAAGGCGCACCCGGACGCCGAGGTCACCCGCATGGAGGGCTTCGACGCACCCGGTCCGGCGCGCCTGCCCGCGATCGCGGTGATGACGCGCGGCAGCGTGGTGCGCCGCCCGGCGTGGCTCGGCGGCCGCCAGGCCGACGTCGTGGTGCTGCCCGACGCGGACGCGCTGCTGAACCGCCCGGCCCTGGACGCCACGGAGGACGCCCTGCGCCTGTGGTTCGCGGTCGGCCGCTGGACCGGTCACGTCGTGGTGCAGACCGACGAGCCGAACCACCCGGCGGTGCAGGCGCTGGTGCGCTGGGACCCCGCAGGCTTCTGGTCGCGCGAGGCAGAGCGGCGCGCGCCGCTGGCGTTCCCGCCGGCGGGCTCGCTGGTGCGGCTGCGCGCCCCCGCGGACGCGGCCGCGGACGTCGCCGGGGCGCTGCGCGACGCCCTGCCGCCGGGCGACCAGGTGCTGGGGCCGGACCCGGAAGGGGGCCTGCTTGTGAAGTCGGCGCATCTGCGTGGCACGCTTGACGCCCTCGCGCCGCTGCGCCACGCCTGGGCGAAGGCGAACCGCAAGGTGCGCGTGGACGTCGACCCGGTCTCGGCCGGGTAGAGCCCCGAGCACATCCCCGAGAGGAGCGACCCGACCGCATGGCCCTGCTTCCCATCCGGATCTTCGGCGACCCGGTGCTGCGCAGCCGCGCGCGCGAGGTCACCGAGTTCGACGACGCGCTGCGGCGGCTCGCCGACGACATGCTCGAGACGATGCGCGCGGCGCAGGGCGTCGGGCTGGCCGCCAACCAGGTCGGCGTGCTCAAGCGGCTGTTCACCTTCGAGGCGCACCTGGACGACGCGGAGGAGCCGCTGACCGGCGCGCTGGTCAACCCGGAGATCATCGAGACCTCCGAGGAGGTGCAGGAGGGCGACGAGGGCTGCCTGTCCTTCCCGGGGCTGTTCTACCCGGCGTCCCGCCCGCTGCGGGCCCGGCTGCGCGCCCGGGACGTCCACGGGGAGCCGCTGGAGCTGGTGGGCGAGGGCCTGCTCGCGCGGATCCTCCTGCACGAGCTCGACCACCTCGACGGGATCCTGTTCATCGACCACCTGGCGCGCCACGACCGCAAGGAGGCCATGCGCCGCATCCGCGACGGCGAGCTGGAACGCAACCTGTACACCACTGACGACGAGCCGGAGGCGGAGGCGCTGTGAGGATCGTGTTCTTCGGCACCCCCGAGGCGGCCGTCCCGTCGCTGGAGGCGTTCGTGGCCGACCCGGACACCGAGGTCGTGGCCGTGGTCACCAACCCGGACCGGCCCAGCGGCCGCGGCTACAAGCTCACGCCCCCGCCGGTGAAGGCCGCCGCCGAGCGCCACGGCCTGCCCGTGTGGCAGCCGGAGAAGCCGCGCGAGATCCTGGACCACCTGCTGGCGCTGCGCCTGGACGCCTGCGCCGTGGTCGCCTACGGCGCGCTGCTGCCCCAGGACGTGCTGGACGCCGGCGGCAAGGGCTTCGTGAACCTGCACTTCTCGGTCCTGCCGGCCTGGCGCGGCGCCGCGCCGGTGCAGCACGCGCTGCTGGCGGGGGACAGCGAGACCGGCGTGACGTGCTTCGTGCTGGACAAGGGCATGGACACCGGCGACGTGCTGCTGGTGGAGCGCACCCCGGTGGCCCCCGACGAGACCGCCGGCGAGCTGATGGCGCGCCTTGCGGACCTGGGCGCCCCCGTGCTGGTGCGCGCCGTCCACGGCCTGGTCGACGGCGGCATCGTGCCCGTGCCGCAGGACCACGGCGCGGCCACGCTGGCCCCCAAGATCGGCAACGACGACGCGCGCCTGGACTGGGACCTGCCCGCGGCGCGCCTGCACAACCAGGTGCGCGGGCTCAACCCCGTGCCCGGCGCGTTCACCACGTTCGGCGGCGACCGCCTCAAGGTGCACCGCGCCCGCGTGGCGGACGCGGCGGGCGCGCCCGGGAACGCTCCCGGGGAGGTGGTGGCGGTCGACGAGGACGGTCCCGTGGTGGCCTGCGGCGACGGCGCCCTGCTGCTCACCGAGGTGCAGCCCGCCGGCAAGCCGCGCATGAGCGGCCAGGCCTTCGCCAACGGCTACCGCCCGCTGGGCGCCGTGCTGGGCCGGGAGTGACCCCGCAGCCGCGCGACGCCAAGCCCGCTCCTGGGAGCGCCCCCGGGGCCGGGGCCGAGGCGCCCAAGGAGGGGCTGGCGACGCGCCGGGCGGCCTACCGCGCGCTGCGGCGCATCCGCGAGCGCCAGGCGTACTCGCCGCCGGTGGTGCAGCGCGCGCTGGACACCCTGCCGCCGCGCGAGCGCGGCCTGGCGGCGAACCTCGTCTACGAGACCCTGCGCTGGCAGGGCACGCTGGACTGGGCGCTGGGCCAGGTGCTGACCAGGCCCATCGGCGAGGTCGAGGACGACCTGCGCGACATCCTGCGCATGGGCGCCTGGCAGCTCCTGTACGGGCGCATGCCGGACCGCGCCGTGGTGGACACCAGCGTCGCGCTGGCCCGCGGCGAGGTCGGCGAGCGCGTCGCGGGCTTCACCAACGGCGTGTTGCGCAACCTCGCCCGGCGCAAGGACGCGCTGCCGTGGCCGCCCACGGACGACCCGCGCGGCCTGGCGCTGGCGACCGGGTCGCCGGTGTGGGTCGCCGAGCGGGCCATCGCGCGGTTCGGCGCCCGCGCGGAGGCGGTGCTGCGGGCGAGCGCCGTGGCCCCGGGCCTGACGCTGCGCGCGGTCGCGCGCGACGGCGAGGACCCGGGCGCGGTCCGCGACGCGCTGGTGGCGGAGCTGCGCGCGGCCGGCGTCGACGCCTCGGCGGGACGCTGGGCGCCCGAGGCGGTGCGCGCACCGGGCGCGGACCCGATGGCGCTGGACGCGGTGCGCCAGGGCCGCGCCACCCCGCAGGACGAGTCCTCCATGCTGGTCACGCGCGCGCTCGCGCGGGCGCTGGAAGAGGCCGGCGGCGGTGACCGCGTCGCGGACCTGTGCGCCGGGCCCGGCGGCAAGGCCACGCATCTGGCGCAGCTCGGGCTGCGCGTCACCGCCACGGACGTCCAGGACGCGCGCGCCGCGATGGTCGCCGAGCAGGCCGTCCGCCTGGGGCTGTCGGAGCGGGTGGACGCGCTGGTGCGCGACGCCCGCAGTCCGGACCTGTCCGCGGCCACGTTCGACGCGGTGCTCGTGGACGCGCCGTGCAGCGGCCTGGGGGTCACGCGGCGGCGCCCCGAGGTCGCCTGGCGGCGCGAGCCAGAGGACCCCGCGCGGCTGTCGGGCCTGCAGCTGGAGATCCTGGGCGCCGCCGCGGCACTGGTGCGCCCTGGCGGGGTGCTGCTGTACAGCGTGTGCACCTGGCCGGCTGAGGAGACCGCCGGCACGGCCGCGGGCTTCCTGGCCGTGGAAGGCGACCGCTTCACGGCGCTGGACCCCGCGACGCTGCTGCCGGAGGGCGCCGGCACGCGCCTTCCCGGCGACCCCGGCGTGCAGCTGGACCCGGACCACGACGGCACCGACGGGATGTACGTGTGCGGATTCCGCCGCCTGCGGGGCTGAGGGCCCCGCTTTCGTTACCCTTGGGCGATGCGGGACACCATCCTGGTCGTCGACAACGAGCCGGACATCTTGCGGTTCGTCGACGTCAACTTGCGCCTCGAGGGCTTCGACGTCGTCACGGCGGCCGACGGCGAGGAGGCCCTGGAGAGGGCGTTCGAGCTGCGGCCGGCGCTGATCGTGCTGGACGTGATGATGCCGAAGCTGGACGGCTTCGAGGTCTGCCGCCGCCTGCGCGCGGACTCCCGCACGCGCATGATCCCGGTCATCATCCTCACCGCCAAGACCACGATGATCGACAAGGTCGTGGGCCTGACCGCCGGCGCCGACGACTACGTGCTCAAGCCGTTCGACCCGATCGAGCTGGTCGCGCGCGTGCGCACCACGCTGAAGCGCTCCGCGGAGCTGCTGGACAGCTCGCCGCTGACCGGCCTGCCGGGCAACCACGCGATCGGGCAGGAGCTCGCCCGCCGCCTGGCGGACGACGCCGCGATCGCCGCCATCTACGCCGACCTCAACGAGTTCAAGGCCTTCAACGACCGCTACGGCTTCCTCAAGGGCGACGAGGTCATCGTCCTGCTGGCCGACTGCCTGCGGGAGGCGCTGCGCGAGCACGCCGGCGACGACGGCTTCCTGGGCCACATCGGCGGCGACGACTTCATCGCCCTGTGCACGCCGGCGCAGGTGCCGCTGGTGTGCGAGCGCGTGATCGAGCTGTTCGACGGGCGCATCCCCGGGCTGTACGACCCGGAGGAGTCGGCGCGGGGGTGGATCGAGATCGAGGACCGGCGCGGGGAGCTGCGGCGCTACCGCATCATGACGGTGGCCATGGGGGTGGCCACCACCGAGCGCCGCCAGTTCTCCGACCACCGGGAGTTGGTGCAGGTCGCGACGGAGATGAAGAACTACGTCAAGCGCAACCGCCACAGCTCCGCCTACGCCGTGGACGTGCGCGCAGACGACTAGACGACCGACCGGGCGACTGGGGGAGCGCGTGCCCGACTTGTCCACGACGGCTCTGCCGGCCAGCGCGAGGGCGTGGATCGCCGTCGTCACCGCGACCGGTGCCGCGGCGACGGCCCTGGTGACGCTGCGCTGGGGCGTGGCCGCCGGCATGCAGCTGTCCGCGGTGCTGCTGTGCCTCGGCGTGACCGCGCTCGAGTGGCCGTTCCGCGCGCTGCTGCGCGCCGTGGGCGAGCCCGACCCCTGGGCGTTCCTGGGGCCGATGGTGGTCTGGCTCGTCGGCATGCCGTGGGCCCCCGCGCTGGCCGTCGTCGCGGTACTGGGCAGCTGCGCGCTCGACAGGGTCCCGCTGCGCAAGCGCGTGTTCAACTCCGGGCTGCGCGCGACGCAGGCCGTGTTCGCCGGTGTGGTCCTGTCGGGGGTCGCCGGCATGGTGCCGCCCCTGCCGGCGGGCGTGGTGACCCAGCCCCGGGGCGTCGTCGCCCTGCTGGTGGCGCAGGTGGCGTGGTGGGCCAGCGGCTGGGTGCTGGTGAGCGTCATGGTGGCGCTGGCGTCGGCCACGTCGCTGGCCCGGGAGCTGCGCACGGGTGTCGCCACGGACTTCCTGTCCAGCTTCCTGTTCGCCGTCGTGGGGCCCATGGCGCTGCTCGCGCTGGCCTACCAGCCGCTGATCCTGCCGCTGCTGGCGCTGCCGCTCGGCGGCGCGATCGCCACGGGGCAGCGCGCGTGGCGGCGCCGCCAGGAGGCGCGCACCGACGCCCTGACCGGGCTGCCCAACCGCCTGTCGATCTACGAGGAGACGCGGGCCGCGCTCTACCACGCGGGCCGCCGCGGCCTGTCGGCGGCGATCTGCCTGATCGACCTGGACGGGTTCAAGCCCGTCAACGACACCCACGGGCACGAGACCGGCGACGCGGTGCTGCGCGCGCTGAGCCGCCGGCTGGAGCACGCCTGCGCCGACGAGCGCTCGTTCGTGGGACGCCTGGGCGGCGACGAGTTCCTGGTCCTGTGGCGCGACCACGCGTCCGAAGGGGACTACCGGCGCCGCGCCGAGGCGGTGCGCGCCCTGCTGCGCGAGCCGATGCGCGTGGAACGCACGCCGGTGGCGCTGGACGCCTCGCTCGGCGTGGCGGTGTTCCCCTCCGACGGGGGCGCGCTCGACGCCCTGCTGCGGCGCGCGGACCGCGCGATGTACCGCGCCAAGGCGGGCGGCGGGGGCGTGGTCGTGGCCGGTGAGCCCGCCGAGGGGTCCTCGCGCGCGGGCCGCTGAGTTGCGCCGCGCGGGCCCCGAAGTTACCGTTGAGTAACTAAGAGAAGCGCCTTCGGGGCGGGGTGGAACTCCCCACCGGCGGTAGCCCGGCCGACCCGGCCGGGGAGCCCGCGACCCGGACGCAGCGTCGAGGCGACGCGGCGAAAGGTGGATCTGGTCCAAGTCCAGAGCCGACGGTCACAGTCCGGATGAGAGAAGGTGCGTGACGCGAGCGCGGCGTCGGCTCTGCCATCCCGGGACATCCGGCGGCGGCAGGGACGATCGGCCGTCCGCTCCGCGCACCCCTTGCCCCGTGGCACGGCAGCCCGGCGAGGAGGTGGACGCGAATGCACGACCCGGTCGACGTCGGCTGGATGCGCCGCGCCCTGGAGCTCGCCGAGCGCGGCCGCCACACCGTCTCCCCCAACCCCCTGGTGGGCTGCGTGCTCGTGGCCGGCGGCGACGTCGTCGGCGAGGGCTGGCACCAGCGCGCCGGCCAGGCCCACGCCGAGGTGCTCGCCCTGGCGGAGGCGGGCGAGCGCGCGCGGGGCGCGGTCGCGTACGTGACCTTGGAGCCCTGCGCGCACACCGGCCGGACGGGGCCGTGCGCGGACGCGCTCGTGGCCGCGGGCGTCTCCCGCGTGGTGGCTGCGCTGGCCGATCCCCACCCGCTCGCCGCAGGCGGTGCCCGGCGGCTGCGCGCCGCCGGCGTCGACGTGGCGCTGGGCGTGTGCGAGGACGAGGCGCGGGCGCAGAACGAGGTGTTCCTGCACGGCGTGGCCACCGGGCGCCCGTTCGTCACGCTCAAGTGCGCGGTCAGCGTGGACGGGCGCATCGCCGCCGCGGACGGCACGTCGCAATGGCTGACCGGGCCGGCGGCACGCAGCCTCGCGCACGAGCTGCGCGCGCGGGCCGACGCCGTCGTCGTGGGCAGCGGCACCGTGCTGGCCGACGACCCGGCGCTGACGGTGCGACTGCCGGGCTACGCCGGACCGCAGCCGCTGCGCGTCGTGCTGGACGGCCGCGCCCGCACGTCGGCCTCCCATCGTGTCCTGGACGGCGAGGCCCCGGTGCTGGTCGGGGTCCGTCCCGAGGCCGAGGGCGGCGCGGCCGACAAGCTGCGCGACGCCGGCGCCCAGGTCGTGGCCCTGCCGCGCGACGCCGACGGCGGCCTGGGCGCGCTGCTGGACGAGCTGTGGCGGCGGGAGGTGCGCTCCGTCCTGGTGGAGGGCGGCGCGCGGGTGCTCGGCGCCTTCCTGGGCGCGGGGCTGTGGGACCGCCTGGTCGTGCACGTCGCGGCCCTGCTGCTCGGCGAAGCCGGGCGTCCGGCGCTGGTGGGCGACGGCATCGCCACGCTGGCCGGCGCGCCGCGGCTGCGCCTGGAGCGCGTCGAGCAGGCCGGCGACGACGTCGTCTGCACGTACCGCCCCGGCCGGCAGGAGGGCTGAGCCATGTTCACCGGAATCGTCGAGGAGTTGGGCGCGATCGCGCACGTCGCGCGGCACGGCGCGGGCGCCGAGCTGGCGGTGCGCTGCGCGCTGGTCTTGGAGGACGCCAAGCTCGGCGACTC
>DATMKC010000465.1:0-4773 GCA_035553555.1 Egibacteraceae bacterium
GTCCGGCGGCAAGGGCGCCTGCCCCAGCGGCACTGACGGGGACGGCGACGACACCGGAGACGGCGGCGACACCGGAGACGACGACGACACCGGAGACGACGGCGACACCGGAGACGACGGCGGCACCGGCGGGGCCAGCGATGCCGGCTGCCCCGTGGCGGCCGGCGGTGGTGACACCGCCTTGGCCGGCGCGATCCGCGCCGCTTTCCCCGCGCCGCGCATCGTCGTCGCCCAGCCCACGGCCCTCGGGACGTTCACCATGCCCGCGGGCTGCCCCGACGCGCAGGTGACGCTCGCGTCCTACGCGCTCGTCGACGGCGAGCCGACGCTGTCTCAGCACAGCACCGGACTGTTCGACGCCGGGACCGGCCGCCTCGCGGTGGCCGTGCCCGACTGCGCCTTCACGGTGAGCCTCGCCACGGGTCCCGCGCTCCCGTCCGGCCGGTACGGGGCCCGGCTGCTGGCGACCGCGCAGGGCGGCACCGGGGACTGTGCGCGCAGCGACGTCCAGGGTGACGACCGGGCACCGGTCGGCGGCGGCGGCGGCGACGGCGACGGCACGATGCCGCTGCCTGACGTGCCCGGCGTGCCCGGCGTGCCTGCCGCGCCGGGTGTGCCCGGTGACGGCGCGGGAGCGCCCGCGAACGGCACGGAGGCGACCGGCGGAGCGCCCGCGGCCGCCGGCCCCGCCGTGGGCGCGGCCGGCGGAGCGGCGGCTGGGATCGCGGCCGTCCCCTCGTCCGCGGCCCCCGGCGGGACCCTGCCCGCGACCGGCGGCTCCGCGATGATCGTCGGGCTGCTGACCATGCTCGGCGCCCTGGGCCTGCGGCTGGCGGCTCGCCGCGGCGGCGCCTGAGCGCTGGGACCGAAGGGAACGCGCGGGGGTCCGGCCGGTCCAGGCCCGGACCCCCGCGGCGGGACTAGTGCGGGCGGCCCATTCGCGATCTTGACGCCGTGCCCCGTCAAGTCACCGCCCGGCGGCTGCCGAAGCGGGAAGGGCTGACGTCGGCTTCCCGGAAGGTCCCGCCTTGCTGCGCTCTCGATCCGCCCGCGCCCGTTTGCTCGCGCTGGTGGTCCCGGCACTGGCGCTGTCCGCCGCCGCTGCCGCCGCGCCCGCCGCCGCCGACGGCGGCCCCTACGACCAGCCGCTGGAGCTGGTGTTCCCCGCCGACGCGCGTGCCGGCTTCGGCGACGACTACCACGCCGGGCGCAGCGGCGGGCGCGTGCACAAGGCCACCGACCTGATGGGCCAGAAGCTGTGGAAGCTGTACGCGGCGGCGGACGGTGAGATCTGCCACCAGACGGGCGTGCGCGACGCCATGCCGAGCTGGGGCTACTCGCTCACCGTCTGCGGCGCCGACGGGCGCGAGTACCGCTACATCCACCTCAACAACGACACGCCGGGCACCGACGACGGCCTGGGCGGCCCCGAGTGGGCCTACGCCCCCGGCGTGCGCCAGGGCGCGCCCGTGACGGCCGGCCAGTGGGTGGGCTACATGGGCGACTCCGGCAACGCCGAGCGCACCGCCCCGCACCTGCACTTCGAGATCCACGACTCCACGGTGACCGACCCCTACGGCGACCAGCGCCTGAACCCCTACCCGTCGCTGATGGCGGCGCGCGCGGCCGGGCGCATGCCCGCCGACCCGGGCGCACCGGCGCTGGACGGCGTGCTGCGCGTCGCCGGCAGCGACCGCGTCGGCACCGCCGTGGAGCTGGTGCGGCGCCTGCGCACGGACGCCGCCCACGTGGTGCTCACCCCCGCCGGAGCGTACGCCGACACCATCGCCGCCGCTCCCCTGGCGCGCGCGCTGGGCGGCGTGCTGCTGCCCACCTGGAGCGACCGTCTGGACCCGCGCGTCGCGGAGGAGCTGCGGCGGCTGCGGCCCGCCGGCGTGACGGTGGTCGGCACCCAGGAACAGCTGCGGCCCGAGGTCGTGGCGGCGGCGGTGGCGGCCGCCGGGCTGGAGCCGGGCGCCGCGCGGCGCATCGCCGGGGTGGACCGCTACGCCACGGCGGCCGCGGTCGCCGAGGCGGTGTGGGCGCTGGCGCCGGATGCGGGGCATGAGGCGGTGGTGGCGGTCGGCCACCACGCCGACGAGCGCAGGGCCTGGCCGGACGCGCTCAGCGCGTCGTCGCTGGCGGCGGCGTGGTCGCGACCGGTGCTGTTCGCGACGCGGGAGCACCTGCCGCCCGTGACGGCCGCGGCGCTGGCCGGCGCGCGCGGGGTGACGCTGGTCGGCGGGCCGGGCGCGATCTCGGCGGAGGTCGAGCGGCTGCTGGCCACGTTCGTGGACGGGAGCGTGCGGCGGGTCTACGGCCAGGACCGCTACGCGACCTCGGTGGCGGTGGCCGACGAGCTGGTGCGCGCCGGCAAGGCGCGCCTGGGCTGGGTGTGGACCGCGACCGGGTCCGAGTGGGCCGACGCGGTGACGGCGGGCGCCGAGGCCGGCCGCAGCGGCAACGCGCTGGTGCTGGTGGATGGGGCCGGCGGCGCGGGCGACGCCGTCGCCGGCCGCTGGCTGTGGCGCCACGGCGGCGCGCTGCACTCGGTCCTGGTGCTGGGCGGCGACCAGGCCGTGTCCGGCGCCGCCGCCGCCCGCCTCGCCCAGCGCATCACCTAGGAGACGGGCTCGGCCACGCCGGTGGGCTCGCCCAGCAGCGGCTGGAGGCGCTCCCAGTCGCCGATGCCGCAGCCGTTGGTGCGGTCGATGGCGACGTCGACCTGCTCGCCCTCGACGGTGCCCGTGATCGCGGCCGTCTCCGGGCCGCCGTACTGCTCGGTGCACATCTCCGGTTCCCGGTCCGGATCGCTCAGCGTCACCAGGCGGTCCTTGGCCTGGAGCAGGGCGTCGCACGCCGCGGCGGCGTCGCGCTCACCCGCCTCGCCCTCGAAGCGGGGCGCGTCGTCGCAGACCAGGCGGAAGCTCGCCTGCCCGTCGCCGTTGTCCACGGTCACGTCGACGGCGGTCTGGGCCGGCATCTCACCCGGGGGGACGATCGCGTCGTCACCGGGGTCGGTCGCCGGCGGGTCCCCGCACGCGGACGTCAGCAGCGCGAGCAGCAGGGCCGCGGCGGCGATCGCCACCGCGCGGGAGCGGGAGGTCGTGATCATGGCCGTTGGACGCTACCGGCCCGGCCGGAGTTCCGGGAATGCGCGGAGGGCTTCCGGCGTTCACGATTGTGAAAATTTTCACAATCGTGGAAGGAGCAGAGGAATGGCGGAGCGGCACGTCGTCATCGTGGGCGCCGGGTTCGGCGGCCTCGCCGCGGCCAGGCGCCTCGCGCGCCGCGACGCACGCGGCCACGTCCGCGTGACGCTGGTCGACCGGCGCAACCACCACACCTTCCAGCCGTTGCTGTACCAGGTCGCCACGGCCGGCCTGGTCCCCCAGGACGTCGGCCACAGCGTGCGCGCCATCGTGGCCGGCTGGCCGAACGTGGCGTTCCGGCTGGGCGAGGTGCGTGGCGCCGACTTCACGCGGCGTGTCCTGCGACTGGACGACGGCGAGCTGGCCTTCGACGAGCTGATCGTGGCCGCGGGCGCGGTGACGGCGGACTTCGGCGTGCCGGGGGTCGCCGAGCACGCGTTCCCGCTGAAGGACCTCGGCGAGGCGGTGGCCCTGCGCGACCACATCCTGCGCCGCTTCGAGGGCGCCGGGGCGGCGGGCGCCGCCGAGGGCGAGCTCACGTTCGTGGTCGCGGGCGGCGGGCCCACCGGCGTGGAGGTGGCGGGCGCCCTGCGGGAGCTGGTGGACCACGCGCTGCGCCGGGACTTCCCGGAGGTCGACATGGCCGCGGTGCGCATCGTCCTGGTCGAGCAGGCCGGGGAGCTGCTGGGCGCGTTCCCGCCGGCGTCGCGCGACTACACCGCCCGCACGCTGCGCGCGCGGGGCGTCGAGGTGCGCCTGGGCACCGCGATCGCCGAGGCGCGGCCGGACGCGGTGGTGCTGGCCGGCGGTGAGCGGCTGCCCGCGCGCACCCTGGTGTGGGCGGCCGGCGTGCGCGCGAACCCCCTCGCCGAGGCACTCGGCCTGCCGACCGGCCGGGGCGGCCGCGTCGCGGTCGACGAGCACCTGCGGGTGCCGGGCCTGGCGCACGTGTACGCCGTCGGCGACATCGCGGCGATGCCGGACGGGCACGGCGGGCCGGCCCCGCAGCTCGCGCCCGCGGCGATCCAGGCGGCACGACACGTCGCCCGTGTGATCCTGCGCGGCGACGTCCCGCCGTTCCGCTACCGCGACAAGGGCGTCATGTCGACCATCGGGCGCAACGCGGCCGTGGCGCGGCTGCCCGGCGGCATCCGGCTGCGCGGCCGTCTCGGCTGGCTGTCCTGGCTGGGGCTGCACCTGGTCATGCTGATCGGCTTCCGCAACCGCCTCAGCGTGCTGCTGAACTGGGCGTGGAGCTACCTCACCTACGACCACGCGGCGCGCGTCGTGTTCCAGCCGGCGGAGCCGCGCGCGGCCGCGCAGCCGTCCGGCTCCGCGGGGGCGTGACCGCGAGACTCGTGGACATCCCTATCCTGGGCGCGATGTCCGCCGCCGCTCGCGCCTCCGCCCCCGCCGACGCGCTCACCGCGCACCTCGCCGCCCAGCTGGGTGCATGGCCCCCGGCGGGCCCGCTCGTGATCACGACCAGCGGCGCGCGCCGGCGCCCGGCCTGGGACGGCGTGGTGCGCAAGTTCGCCGGGGTGCGCACTCCGGAGGGCGCGGTGCTGTCCGTGCCGCAGGAGCTGCTCGACGCCGTCCGCCGCGTCACCGCCGGCGCGCG
>DATMKC010000466.1:0-3711 GCA_035553555.1 Egibacteraceae bacterium
CCCCAAGATGCTGCTGATGGATGTGCCCCGTGGAAGCTGTCGGTTTTCTCTCCGTGTGCTTCCCCCCTCGGGGCTTTGCTGCTGACTCCAAGAATCTCGGCGGCCGCCGCGGCCGGCTCCATCACCCATTCCGGTGACACCCTCCCGGGGAAGTTGGAAGATCAGGCCCATATACGGGCCTGATCTTCCAACTCGGGGAGCTGCGTGGGTGGCGCGGGAGTGGAGCGGGCCCCCGCCGCATCCATGCGACGGGGGCCCTGGTGTTCTGTGGTGGCGCCGGCGGCGCCTGCCGGGCGCTGGCTACGGCGTGGTGACCTGCTGGCCGGCCGCCTCGACGGAGCCACGGCCGTCGGCGTCGCTGTCGGCCTCCGGCGGGTTGCCGCCGCGGACCGAGCCGGACACGTGCAGCTCGCCCTCGGCGCGGACCGAGCCGTCGCCGGTGCTGGGCTTGTCCAGCGCGGGCTTCTCACCCTTCGGCGCGCTGCCGTCCGCGGGCAGACCCGGCTGCGGGACCTCGGGAGCCTCCGGCGCGCTGGGCGCCTCGGGGCCCTGCGGGGCCTCGCCCTGCGGCACCTCGGGAGCCTCCGGCTGCTCGACCTCGGGGGCCGACGCCTGCGGGGCCTCGGGGGCCTCCGGCAGCTCGGGAGCCTCCGGCGCCTGCGGCGCCTCGGGGGCCTCCGGCATGTCGCCGGCGTCGAACTCGGCGTCGAAGCGGGTCGTGCTCTCCGCCACCGCGTCGCCGTCGATGCCGCCCTCGGCGATCTGCGCGGCGCCCTGGGCGCTGCCGCTGGTGTCACCGGACAGGTGGCCGTTCGGGCCGGCCAGGGCCCAGCCGGGGCCGACGACGAGCAGGGTCGCGGCGGCGGTGGCGCTGAAGATCGTCCGCAGGTTCATCATGGTGAGTCCTCCTCGGTTGCGTCCCCCGGTCGTGGGCCCGGGGCGTTGGGAGAAGGAACGGCCACAGTGACTAGTCCCTGATTCGCCCGTTCGGGGGACAAGGACTAGTCCCGTCGAGTGATCCCCGCCCGCGCGAAGCGGCTCAGCGGCGGCGGTGCACGGCCGTGGCGGCCGCCTGGTCGGCCGGGAACAGCAGCACCTCGGCGACCTGCACGTGCGCGGGCCGGTCCGCCACCCACACCACCGTCTCGGCGACGTCGTCGGCCGTCAGCGGCGTCATGCCGTGGTAGACCCGCGCGGCGGCGTCGGCGTCGCCGCCGAAGCGCACCACGGAGAACTCGGTCTCCACCAGTCCGGGGTCCACCGTCGACACCTTCACGCCGCTGCCCAGCAGGTCCAGGCGCAGCCCCTTGGTGATGCGGTCCACGGCCGCCTTGGACGCGCAGTACACGGCGCCGCCCGGGTAGGTCTCGTGGCCGGCCACGGAGCCGACGTTGATGACGTGGCCGCCGCCGCGCGCCACCATGCCGGGCACCACCGCGCGGGTGACGTGCAGCAGGCCCTTCACGTTGGTGTCGAGCATGCGGTCCCAGTCGTCGGGGTCGTTGTCCGGCAGCGGCCCGAAGCCGGCGGCCAGGCCGGCGTTGGTGACCAGCACGTCGACGTCCCGCCAGCCTTCCGGCAGCGCGGCGACGGCGGCGCCGACCGCGTCGCGGTCGCGCACGTCCAGCGCGAACGCGTGCACGTCGGTGTCCAGCTCGGCGGCCAGGGCCTCCAGGCGTCCGGCCCGCCGGGCGCACAGCAGCAGGCGCGCGCCCGCGGCGGCGAACCGGCGGGCGCACGCCTCGCCGATGCCGCTGGACGCTCCGGTCACCAGCACGGTCTTGTCGAGCAGCATGGGCCGGTCCTCAGCGGGTCGGTGGGCCAGTGGGTCAACGGGTCGGTGCGGTGGGCGGCCGGTCAGGACACCGGCGGGCGGCGCGACGGCCAGCCGGTCGCGGCCTCGACCTGGGCGGCCAGCCGCAGCAGCGTCGCCTCGTCCGCGGGGCGGCCCAGCGCGCTCACGCCGATCGGCAGGCCGTCCGCCGACCAGCCCACCGGCATCGACACCGCGGGCTGGCCGGTGACGTTGGCGATGGGCGTGAAGCCGACGAACGTGGCGTCGCGGTCGTAGGCCTCGTCGGGGTCCAGGCCGGCGAGCTCGCCGACGCGGAACGGCGCGTGGGTCAGCGTGGCGTAGATGATCGCGTCGTAGGCCAGGCTCGCGCCGACGATGCCGCGGGCGATGAGCTGCAGCGCGCTCACGGACTGGATCAGCTTGGGGCCGCTGATCGCGGTGCCGCGCTCGGCCAGGCGCTGGTTGTACGGCTCCAGCAGCTCGCGCGGGATCGGGTTGGACGCCAGGCCCGCCGTCCAGACGTCGGTGAACAGCTCCTCGGTCTGCTCGGGGATCGGCAGCGTGCACGGCTCCACGCGGTGGCCGAGCGATTCCAGCAGCCGGCCCAGCTCCTCGGTGGCGGCCACGGCCTCCGCGCCGACGGTGCGGTGCGCCAGCGGCGACTCGGTCAGCATGCCGATGCGCAGGCAGCCGGGCTCCCGGCGCGCCTCGTCCAGGAACGGGCGCGGCGGCGGCGGCGCCCAGTTCGGGTCGCCGGGCGCGTAGCCCGCCATGACGTCCAGCATCGCGGCTGCGTCGGCCACGGTGCGCGTGAGCGGGCCCGGGGTGACCAGGCCGAAGTACAGGTCGCCGAACAGCGGCCCGTTGGACACGCGACCGCGCGCGGGCTTCAGGCCGAACACGCCGCACGCGGCCGCGGGGATGCGCGTCGAGCCGCCGCCGTCGGAGCCGTCGGCGACGGGCACCATGCCGGCGGCCAGCGCCGCGGCCGCGCCACCGGAGGACCCGCCGGGCGTGCGCGAGGTGTCCCACGGGTTGCGCGCGGGACCGAACAGCTCCGGCTCGGTCTGCGCGACCGTGCCGAACTCCGGCACGTTGGTCTTGCCCAGGAACACGAAGCCGGCCTCGCGCAGGCGGCGCACGTGCTCGGCGTCGAACGGCGGCACGAACTCCGCCAGGGCCCGCGTGCCGAACGTGGTGCGCATGCCGGCGACCGGGTGCACGTCCTTGATCAGCGTCGGCACGCCCAGGAACGGCGGCACGTCGTCCTCGGCGGCGGTGACGCGCCGCTCGGCGGCGCGGGCGGCCTCCAGGGCGCCGTCGGCGTCGACGTGCACCACCGCGTTGAGCTCGCCGTTCAGGCGCTCGATGCGCTCCAGCGCGGTCCGCGCCAGCTCCACCGGCGAGACCTCCCTGGCCCGCACGGCCGCGGCCAGGTCCAGCGCGGGGCGGAACAGCAGCTCGTCGTCGGCCACTGGCGGGTCCTTTCGGCGCGGGGCGGGCAGGCGCATAGCATGCCAACGATGGACGTCCAGATGCTCGGGCTGGCCAAGTCGCAGGCCACGCGCAAGGCGCAGCGGTTCTTCTCGGAGCGCCGCGTGCCGTTCCATTTCAACGACCTGGCGAAGCGGCCGCCGACGCCGGGGGAGCTGCGCAAGTGGGTGCAGCGCTTCGGCGCGCAAGGCTGCCTGGACCCGGAGTCGCGCTCCTACACCGAGCAGGGCCTGCAGTGGGTGTCCGCGGGCGAGGACGCCTGGGTCGAGCGGATGGTGAAGGACCCGTCGATCCTGCGCCTGCCGCTGGTGCGCTGCGGCAAGGAGCTGTCGGTGGGCGACGACCCGGAGGCGTGGGCCCGCTTCGCCGAGGCGGCCAAGGCGGCCGGCGGGTGAGCCGCGTCACGCTGCTCGCGGCCGACC
>DATMKC010000467.1:0-2132 GCA_035553555.1 Egibacteraceae bacterium
GTCGCCGTCCCCATCGCCGCTCTTGCACTTGTCGTCGTTGCCGGAGCCCTCGTTGTCGTCGCAGTCGTCGTCACCCGGCCCCTGACCACCCTCGCCGCCCTGACCGGGAGGGTTGGGGTTGCCCCCCGCGACGGCCACGGCCGGCAGTGCGGCGGCGAGCAGGAGCGCCAGCGCAAACAGCAGCGCGAGTGCCCAGCGGATGGAGGCGCGGAGGGTGGTGTAAGCAGCCATGGCCCCACGGTGCCTTCGCACCATTGGGGGCTTAATAGCGAATCGAGGTCAATTCGGTGTAGTCCGGGTTGGGGGTCCCGGGACCATCCGGATCAGCTACGAAGCGCCTCGACGAGCTGTTCTCGGCCGACTTCCTGTTGGACTCCCGTAGTCAGGTCCTTCACCGTGACCGCGCCCCGCCCGGCCTCGTCGGGACCAACGACCACCACCCGCGACGCGCCCGAGCGGTCCGCCGCCTTGAACTGCGCCTTCACGCTGCGCCCGTCGAACGCCATGTCCGCGGGCACGCCGGCCCGGCGCAGCCGCGCCGTGAGCGCGAACCCGTCGGCCCGCAGCTCCGGTGCCGTGACCACCACGAACGCCGCCACGCGCGCCGGCGCCTGCGCGAGCCCGCCGCCCTCCCGCAACGCCAGCACGGTGCGGTCCACGCCCAGCGCCCAGCCGATGCCGGGGAAGCGCTCCGGCCAGCCCAGGTCCTCGGCCAGGCCGTCGTAGCGGCCGCCGCCGCCCACGGCGTTCTGCGCGCCGAGGTTGCCCGCCTGGTACTCGAACGTCGTCCGCGTGTAGTAGTCGAGGCCGCGCACCAGGCGCGCGTCGTGCGTCAGCGGCACGCCCTCGGCCTCCAGCAGCGCCACCACCGTGCGGTGGTGCTCGCGCGCCTCGCCGGAGACGTGGTCGGCCAGCACCGGCGCGCCGGCCATGACCGCGTCCATGCCGGGCGCCTTGGAGTCGAACGCCCGCAGGGGATTGAGCCTGCGGCGCTCCTGCACCTCCGGCGGCAGGTCGTCGAAGCCGTCGAGGTAGGCGTTCAGGCGCTCCAGGTAGGCCGGCCGGTCGCCGCGGTCGCCCAGCGTGTTCAACCTCAACGTGAGGTTCACCACGCCCGCCTGGCGCAGCGCCTCCCAGCCGAGCAGCACCACCTCAGCGTCAAGCAGAGGGTCATCCGAGCCCAGCGCCTCGATGCCGACCTGGTTGAACTGGCGCTGGCGGCCGGCCTGCGGCCGCTCTTGGCGGAAGAACTCCCCCGCGTAGCACCACTTGGCGGGCAGCGAGCCCGACCGCGGCACCCCGGCCTGCAGCGCGGCGCGCATCACGCCGGCCGTGCCCTCCGGGCGCAGCGTCAGCGAGCGCTCGCCCTTGTCGGTGAAGGAGTACATCTCCTTCTGCACGATGTCGGTCGAGCCGCCGACGCCGCGCAGGAACACCTCGGTGTGCTCGAACACCGGCGTGCGGACGCGCTCGTAGCCGGCGGCGCGGGCCACGCCAAGGAACGTCGACTCCACGAAGTCGAACGCGGCGGCGTCGGGCGGCAGCCAGTCGGGCGCGCCCTTCACGCCCTGCGGCACACGGTCGGCGGACATGGTGGCGCATGCTAGCCGCTCGGCTCACCAGCCACGGAAACCCCTCGGCGTGCGCGCGAAGTGACAACCACAACCGGGTGGTTTCTTGACGGTTGTTCGCTTCAGAACCGTCCCGAATTGTCCGACACTGATGTCAGGCGACTTGCTCAGGGACGGACAAGCGCTCGATCGGGGGCCAGGGACTGGCCCCTGATCTCATTTCTCAGCCCGCTCCCAGGTTCAGCCCGACGAGCCCGCTCAGCATCACCATCACGATGCCGAGCAGGATGCGCATCTCACGGCGCAGACCGGCGATCTCGGCGCGCACCGCGTCGAACTTCGCGTCGACGGTGCCGAACCTCGCCTCGAGAATCTCCCGCTCCTTGGCGAGATCCCGGCGCGTGGCCGGCCGGTCGTCGTCGGAGGATGGCAGCGCGGCCATCAGCACGTCGCCTCCTGTCGCATGTCCCCGCGTCGTCGCGCGCGACGGTAGAGCACCGAGCCCGCTCGCGCCATCGATGCGGCCGCGGAGCTGTGGAGAACTTGCGGCTCCTACAGGAA
>DATMKC010000468.1:0-3622 GCA_035553555.1 Egibacteraceae bacterium
GGCCTGCGCCGGGCGCACCCGGGGGTGCGCTGGACCGACCCCGCCGGCTGGCACCTGACCGTGGTGTTCCTGGGCTGGGTGCCGGCCGACCGCGTCGACGCGGTGGAGCGGGCGCTGGGGCGCGCGGCCGCCCGCGTGCCGCCGTTCACGCTGGCCCTGACCGGCGCGGCCGGCAGCTTCCGCTCCGGCGTGGCGTGGGCGGAGCTGGAGGAGCAGCCCGCGCTCGCGCGGCTGGCGGCGGCGGCCGCCGGGGAGCTCGGCGCGGTGGTGGAGCTGCCGGGGGAGGGGCGGCCGTTCCGCGCGCACCTCACGCTGGCGCGGGCCGGCCGGCGCCCGGCCGAGGCTCGTGAGGTGGCCGGCTCCTACCGGGGTCCGGCGTCGCGCTGGGACGTGGAGCGCGTGGTGCTGATGCGCTCCCACCTGTCCAAGTCCGGCGCGCGCTACGAGACCGTTGGGGCCTGGCCGCTGGGCGGCTGAGGGCCCTGCGCGCGAGATGCGTGACGGGCGAACGCATGTTCGGTAGCATGCGTCCACAGCCGAGTGGCACGGATTCCGGGCGCTGTCACAGCGCCGGACTAGGGTGGCCACACCACGGTGCGCGAACCGGACGGCACGCGCGAGCAGAAAGGTGGCGTGATGGAGCGCGAGAAAGCGCTGGACATGGCCCTCGGCCAGATCGAGAAGCAGTTCGGCAAGGGCGCGATCATGCGCATGGGCGCCGACGACCACGTGCAGGTCGCGGCGATCCCCACGGGCGCGCTGAGCCTCGATCTCGCGCTCGGCATCGGCGGCCTGCCGCGCGGCCGCGTCGTGGAGATCTACGGACCGGAGAGCAGCGGCAAGTGCCTGACCGCAGACACCTATGTGTGGACGGATCGCGGCCTCGAGACGGTCGCCGAGCTGTTCGAGCGATGCGGTCAGCCGGCAAGCTGTACGTCGCGCGTGACCGACGTGCGTGACCAGTGTGTCCGGGCCGTGAACGAGCGTGGCGCATTGGAGCCGATCGCCGCGCTCACGCACAACAACCGCAAGCCCGTGGTGCACATCCAATGCCAGTCCGGCCGCGTGGTGAAGGTCACGCACAACCATCCGCTCCGTGTGGTCAGCGAACGCGGCTACATCGTGTGGCGGAAGGCTGGAGACATAGCGGTCGGTGACACGGTGGTGTCGGCCCTCTTTGGCGCGGCTGAGGCGGCGACGGGCGAAGGGCTGAGCGAAGACGAGGCTGTGATCCTGGGATATCTCGTGGCCGAAGGCTCCCTGTCGTCGACCACGGCCGTCCGCTTCACCAACTGGGACCTCGAAGTCGGCGGTGAGTTCACCAGGCTCATGGAGCGGTTGTTCGATGCGGAAGTCCGCTGCTATGACGGCAAGGAATACGCCGTCCACCGCAAGGCATTGCGGGAGTTATTCGCCGAGCGTTACGGGCTCGACTATGTGACAGCGGCAGGCAAGTCGGTGCCGTACGTGATCCGCACCGGCGGGCAGAAGATCCAGCAAGCGTTCCTGTCGGCGCTGTTCGAAGGTGACGGATGGATTGACCAGAGTTCGACGATCGGCTTGGGGACCGCCTCCGAGGAGCTTGCCCGTCAGGTGCAACTCCTGCTCTATGGATTCGGTATCCCGTGCACCGTGGCTTCCTCGTTCAATGTCGACTACGGCCGCGACTACTGGACGGTGACGATCAACCCCGCCGTGGCACACCGATTCCTCGAGGAGGTCGGTTTTCGCTCGCAGCGCCGAGCCGCCCAGGTCGAGGCGGCGTTCCGCCAGTCACCACGCGAACCGCAGTTCGAGAACATCCCGAACCTCGCTGGGTTGTTGAGCGATCTGCGGGACGACATCTGCGGAGATCGGGAGTTCGACCGCGTCGCAGGCGACCTCTTTCGTAAGGACATCGCACTGCGGTGTTCGCGCCGCCGGCTCAGCGCGATCATCGCGTGGGCAGATGAGCGAGCGGACCGGCTCTCAGCCGATGGACGTGCGATCGTCGACCACCTGCGCGCCCTGGCCGCGGCGCGCTACACCTACGAGACGGTGGTGGACGTCAAGGCCGGCGGAAACGAGCCGACGTTCGATCTCATGCTGCCTGACACGCACAGCTTCCTGGCGAACGGGATGGTGTCGCACAACACCACTGTGGCGCTGCACGCCATCGCGGAGGCGCAGAAGCTCGGCGGGATCGCGGCGTTCATCGACGCCGAGCACGCGCTGGACCCGACCTATGCGGCCGCGCTGGGCGTGGACGTCGAGGCACTGCTCGTGTCGCAGCCGGACACCGGCGAGCAGGCGCTGGAGATCACCGACATGCTGGTGCGCTCCGGGGCCATCGACATCGTGGTCATCGACTCGGTCGCGGCGCTCACGCCCAAGGCCGAGATCGAGGGCGAGATGGGCGACACACACGTCGGCCTGCAGGCGCGGCTGATGAGCCAGGCGCTGCGCAAGCTGTCGGGCAACCTCAACAAGTCCCGTACCTGCGCCGTCTTCATCAACCAGATCCGCGAGAAGATAGGAGTGATGTTCGGTTCTCCCGAAGTTACTCCTGGTGGGCGCGCGCTGAAGTTCTACGCCTCGGTGCGGTTGGACGTGCGACGCATCGAGTCGCTCAAGGACGGCCAGGACTTCGTGGGCAACCGCACCCGCATCAAGGTGGTCAAGAACAAGGTGAGTCCTCCTTTCAAACAGGCCGAATTCGATATTTTGTTCGGTGAGGGCATCTCCAAGGAGGGCTCGATCATCGACATGGGCGTCGAGCACGGCATCGTGAAGAAGGCCGGCGCCTGGTACACGTACGAGGGCGAGCAGCTGGGGCAGGGCCGCGAGAACGCCCGGTCCTTCCTCAAGGAGCACGAGGACACCGCCAACGAGATCTACAAGCGGGTCACCGAGGTGCTCGGCCTGGTGCCCACCGACGTCACCGGCGCCGACACGATGCCCCCTGACGGAGCCGTTGAGGCGGCCGCGGACGACGGGTTCGACGACGAGGCGTGAGCGCCCCGCAGGTCACCGCGGAGGGGGAGGCCGGCAAGGCGCTGGCCTTCCTGCTCCGCTCCACGTCGGCCCGGCCGCAGACCGAAGCCGAGCTGCGGGCCAAGCTGCGCGCCCGCGAGGTCCCGGACGAAGTCGCCGACGAGGCGCTCGCCAAGGCGCGGGCGCTCGGCGCCGTGGACGACCGGGCGTTCGCGTTCGCGTGGGTGGAGGACCGCGGGCGGGTGCGCGGGTATGGCGCCTCCCGCCTGCGGCAGGAGCTGCGCCGCCGCCTGGTCCCGGACGCGATCCTCGACGAGGCGCTGGCCTCCCTGGAGGACCGCGACGAGGAGGACGCCGCCCTGGAGCTCGCGCGCCGGCGCGCGCAGCGCATGCCCGCCGACCTGCCGCCGGAGACGGTGGCGCGGCGGGTCATGGGCTTCCTGGTGCGCCGGGGCTACCCGCCGGGGGTCGCCCAGCGCGCCGTGCGCAAGGCCACGTCGCTGGACCGCGAGTGGGACTGAAAGGCGCGCGGACGCGCAACGGCCCCGCCGGGTGACTGGCGGGGCCGTTCGCTGGGGGACTTGCCGTGCCGTCCGGGGCGACGGTGCCTCTACGCGTTCGCCCTGGTGAGCCTGCCGTCGGCGTAGGC